>NZ_JAVKBY010000153.1:0-38985 GCF_040222985.1 Coleofasciculus sp. F4-SAH-05 | reverse complement strand
GTTGATAGTTCCGACAGTGCCAAAAACTAGCGTTCATTCTTGGGTGTCATGACCAAAAAAGCGTAGCCAACCTTGCCAGATGGTAGGTTACTCTTTTTTACGGCTGAGTCTGCACGCTCACCCCGCCTCCCCAAAATGTTTTGGGTAGGTATGGGTAGACATTTACGAGCGGTTGGTTAGACTGACACCCAATGTAAAAGTGGTTGGTCTTTGGGCAATTACATCAATGATATAGTTGCCCCCTTGAGGCAATTGTGCCTGCCAAAAGTTGATGTTTGAGGCATCTTCGATTAACTGACCATTGGGATTGCGGATATTTAACGTGACATCACCTTGAATAACTTCTACCGCTAGTTGCTGATTGGATTCCACATTGACACGATACCGTTTTACCCGTTGCGGTGCGGTTTGACCTTGAAACTGAATTGCCTGTTCTCCTTCAGGAATTATCAGCTGTTCGGTTTCGTAAGTGGGAGAAGGAGAGGGGGATGGGGATGGCGATGGCGATGGTGATGGCGATGGCGATGGCGATGGCGATGGTGTGGGTTCAGGGGCTTCCGTTAAGTCTAGATTGAGTTGGTATTCAGTTTCTGGAAGTTCCGGAATTAAACTTAATTGAATTGTGTATTCTCCCGTGTAGGGAAGTTGACCTCGCCATTGCTGTACCCTTGTCGCGCGATCGCCTAGGGGTTGCTCATCGGGTCCGAGGACGGTCATGTAAACCCCTTGCGTGGGAATAAACGCCTCCAACGTCTGACCTTCTTCTGCCTGAATCTGGTAGTTAACAATAGCATTGGGCTGTAATCTTCGTTCAATAGACAGTTCTCTACCAGGAGACAAATCCAGAGTTTGACTATATTCGCGGGGACTAGGACTAGGTGAAGGTGAGGGAGATTCAGTTTCCGTGGGTAAAGGAGACGGAGACTCCACAATTGTTTCTGGGGGAGTCGGTTCCTGTCTTAATCGATTCGCAATTGCCCAAGAAACCAACCCTACAATCACGGCAAGTACTGCACCAATTGCCACAACCACCCCAGGCTTTTCCCAAATCGAGTCGTTACTAGGTTCAGGAATCACAGGTTCAGATTGGGCGGATGGTCTTGCGGGTGGTGTTTGCGGTTCCGGACGGCGTCCTACGGCTACGGTTGCCATCCCAGAGGCGTTAGTATTTGATTCTGGTGCGGCGGCGGCTGGCGGAGAGGGAGATTGCAAGGCTTGAAGTACATCTGTTGCCGAGGGATAGCGATCGCCCGGTCTGTAACTGAGCATCCGGTTCAGAATCCGGGTAAGGTCGTCACTTACACTCACCCATCGTTGCCAGTTCCAGGTTAACTGGGTATTATCCAATAATTCCCTGGGTTCTTTGCCTGTCAGGAGTACCACAGCAGTAACCGCGAGGGAGAAAAGGTCACTACTGCAATAGGATTTTCCAGTTTGAATTTGTTCGCTGGGAGCATACCCCAGTTTGCCAACTGTTGTGGCTGGGGTTGCCATATCCGGCGACTGCAAACGGGTAGCGAGTTCCTTGACCACACCAAAATCAATTAGTACCGGGAGTTGGTCGCCCTGGCGCAGAATAATATTATCGGGAGTAATATCGCGGTGGATGATTCCCTTAGTGTGAATATGTTCTAATACGGGCAATAATTGCTGTAGTAGCTGTTTAACTTCTTCTTCGGAGAAGACGGGATTCCCCAGGGGTGTATTTTGAGGCGGTGTGGGAATCCCTACGGCTTCCGTTCCGGGTGTGGGATTGCCAGCTAGCTGTTCTAGGCGATCATTGAGTAACTCGCGATAGGTTTTCCCCTCAACGTAGTCTTGTGCCAAGAACAACCGCCCATCCTGCTCAAAGGTGGCTCGAAATTCCGGGACTTGAGGGTGTTTGATTTGATAGAGGGTGGTTGCCTCCCGTTGGAACAGTTCTTTGGACTTCTCCAACGTATAGGCTTCAGTCTGAGGCGGAATCAATTCTTTGAGCACACAAAGTTCTTTAAACCGATTTAGGTCTTCCGCCAGGTAAGTTCGACCGAATCCCCCTTGACCCAGAACTCGGATCAAGTGGTAACGGGCTTGCAGAATAGTTCCAGAGGCGATCGGTTGTTCCATGAGCTTGTGAATTGGAGTTTAGGGGAAAACAGGCAGGAAGGATAGTGAGTTCCTAGTCTACAAGTCTAAATTTTATGAGAAGATGGTCACATCCTGGCATTTATTACATTTATTTTATCTGTGGCTCCTGAAATGTTAATTATTTGTTCTGTTTGTATGAGTTTGATTAACAATTGGATATTTTAGTCATTTTATGAGAAATACTAGAACCATAGACAACAGCAAATGTTAAGATTGCCTTGAAATGAGCTTCGAGGGTCTGCTGTGAGCCGTTCTGCAACGTTAACGCTTCAGCCTACGCTGCCGCTAATCGCGGATAATAATCGTCTCCGACTGTTTTCTGGGTCTGCTAATGTTCCACTAGCACAAGAAGTTGCTCGCTATTTGGGCATGGACATTGGACCAATGGTTCGCAAACGATTTGCCGATGGCGAGTTATACATCCAAATTCAAGAATCCATTCGTGGGTGCGACGTTTACTTAATTCAGCCGAGTTGCCATCCGGTAAACGATAACCTGATGGAATTGCTGATTATGATCGACGCCTGTCGGCGAGCATCCGCACGGCAGATTACTGCTGTTATTCCATACTACGGTTATGCCAGAGCCGATCGCAAAACCGCCGGACGTGAATCAATTACCGCTAAGTTAGTGGCAAATTTGATTACTGAGGCGGGCGCGAATCGGGTATTAGCGATGGATTTACACTCTGCCCAAATTCAAGGGTATTTCGATATACCTTTCGATCATGTCTACGGTTCTCCAGTAACCTTGGACTATCTGGCAAGCAAGCAATTACCTGATCTGGTGGTTGTTTCCCCCGACGTGGGTGGCGTAGCTAGAGCCAGGGCTTTTGCCAAAAAGCTGAATGATGCGCCCTTAGCCATTATTGACAAGCGACGGCAAGCGCATAATGTGGCAGAAGTGATGAATGTGATTGGAGATGTCAACGGAAAAACGGCTGTTTTGGTAGACGATATGATTGACACGGCGGGGACGATTGCTGCGGGTGCCAAGATTCTGCGTCAAGAGGGAGCTAGACAAGTGTATGCTTGTGCGACTCATGCCGTCTTTTCGCCACCTGCGATTGAACGCCTCTCCGGTGGGCTCTTTGAAGAAGTGATTGTCACCAATACAATTCCAGTTGCTCAAGACAATTACTTTGAGCAGCTTACGGTGCTTTCAGTCGCTAACTTGTTGGGAGAAACCATTTGGCGCATTCATGAAGACAGTTCGGTAAGCAGTATGTTTCGGTGATACAAGTCGGGGTGCAGCGAAACAAAGATGTGTTGATGTTTAACGTTTGAATAAGAGGGCGGGTTTAGTCAAGTTATCAGTTGTTGCTAAACGTTAGCGGTGAAACCCGCCCCTACCCAATATTTAACCCACTCGTCCATTATTATCCTGAGACTCGTAAAACAGAGACTCTTGACGGCTTTTTATGGGCCAATCTTCATTCTCACCGCCGATGATGACTCGTTCGATGTGAACATATTCTTTAGACAGTTGCTTCAGGGCATTGATCAGAACATCGAGTGCGATCGCATCCGATGTGCCTAAGTCAAACCAGCATCGTCCCCAGGTTCCCTGATAATCAAAGTCTCCTTGATTATGCATCAGCGCCATGAGGGTGCTGTCTGTCTCTCGGTGATCATAGTCCATATAGCTAATATCCACACCCGTCTCCTGCACTTGCAGGTTCTCCGCATCAAATCCACCCAATTTCCCCAGGTAAAACCAGGAATTGAATAACTCTTCAATATAATCTTTTTCCATGGGGGAAGGAACAGTGGCAAACTCTAGCCATATCCACACATCGAATGGGTTATACTCGCGAAACTCTACCTGCATAAGTCATCAGTCATCAGTTATCTAGAAATTTGACCGGGGTGAAGTACCTCTCCCCCAGCTTCCCCATCTCCCCCATCTTATCTTCCCCAGAACTAACGGAGAGGGTGGGATTCGAACCCACGGACTCTTTCGAGTCACTCGATTTCAAGTCGAGCGCATTCGACCACTCTGCCACCTCTCCAGGCTTATCTATCATACCAAGCCTAAGCGTTCATGGCGACTGTCTGGAAACAAATTGTCCGCCAACCGGTTGAGGATGCCGATAGAGAAACTCTTCTAGTACAACAGAATGGTCATTTCCCACCCAAACGAGAGAAATTGAAGCAACCCCACCCGCTTCCAGAGACACCAGCGAAAAATTCCGCAGTCGGTCTGTTTCCGTTTGCACAATTCGGGGTACACTGGCTGAATTCAGATATACGGTTCCCTCTGAACTGGTTGTTACAATCGTTCGCAATCCCTTGGTTGTGTGGCGTAATCGGTGATGCATGTGACCGAAGGTGACCAAGGGAATCTGTTTTCCCAGTGCCTGAACTTGCGCGATCGCGGCTTCAAAATCGGGGTCTCCATGATCGCCGCCCAAGGGATGCCAGTCCCTGCCACAAGGCGATTCGGCTTCCTCGCCTAACCCCGTGGGTCCATTGTGACCTAAAAACAGAATCGTGTTGTAGTCTGTGGCTTGGGCGGCGGCGACAATTCGTTCAACGGATTCCTCAAAACTGTTGACCCCATACCAATCCCGATAGAAGTCTTGATTTTTCCAAGCTGATCCGCCCCAACTAAACGGACGCCCCCCGACTACCGAAAGTTGAAGTTCGGGAAAGTCCAGATATCCGTAACCCACATGGGCATCTCCGAGCGCCTCTAACTGATCCTGTAACCAATTTTGCTGTTGACGGTTGTATGGACATTTTTTCCGTCCCCAAGCCGATGCGCTATACCAAGCGTCATGATTTCCCAGAATTACCGCTTTCGGCAGATCAACCGCAGCCACTTGCTCCACAACCCCCACTGACTCGTTGCCAAAATCCCCGACAAACAGCACCAAGTCAACCCCCAAGCTTTGGAGTGCGATCGCGTCTTGGGCTTCCCACTGATCGTGAACATCACCAACGACGGCAATTTTGACAGATGGCTGATTATGACTGGTCATATTGATAGTTTTTTAATTATTCCTGTTTCCAGCATAAAAAAAGCCGCACTCGTTGGCTTAAGTCCAAAACCCATCTGAGGGTTTGTCGGGGCGATCTGATGACGAAATGAACAACCGTTACATAAGAATTACTCAACGTTGCGCCCAAGCTAACACCACCTGTACGGGCTTGGGAACTTAGGGGCTTGGGAACTTAGGGGCTTGGGAACCAAGCCCCTACTTAATGACACGCTTGTTCTGGCTGGTGGGCAATGCCCACCCTACGGTATATCAAGGTTTCGGTGATCCCAAACGGCAAATTTTCAGTGCGATTGACTCTAAGCTTTTTTACGCCATAGCACCGAACTGACACCGAACATGCCAATGGCGACTAGTCCTGCAACTGTACCGGGTTCCGGTATCGAAGCATAAGAAAATCCTTCAATTTTCAAGCCAACTCGCGAACGAGCATTCTCTAGGTTAGGATTCGGAGAACCCTCTAGCCAATTCATATTGGCAATACCCGAAAGCGATGTAATGGAGGTATCACTGGCAAAATAGTTCTTCGTGATATTGGTGTTCCCCTCACCTAGGGGCGCAGTAGCAGAACTGGATACTGGCTCGACGGCGATTCCGTTAACAGCATTGACGCTCAGCAAAATTTCCGTACCGGGATCAACTCGACCTGAAGTCGTTGTCGCTCGTGTCCAAAGGTAAAACCCATTTAAAGACTTAGCGGGTGGATTATCTTGGTAGAACGCAATGGTTTGCCCACCTAGGGTAAAGGAAACGGTATTTCCATCCCAATTTAAAAGCCATGGCACCTCTTGATCATTCTGCCAATTCCAGTTTAATTGCTCAACAGTTGTATGGATATCATCTTCTTTGGTAGAAAACTCCCAGTCAGCATTGCCTTTGGCTCCTGCTCTCCCTTCCACCGTCCAGTTCAAGTTAGTCCAGCCTTCGGGGACAGCATCACCCTCATGTACAAACGTTAAATCAATCGCCGCAGCAGGTTGAGATAACAGACCAAAACTCAGGACGGAGGCTCCAGCCGCTAACGTTGTGGCGACTAGCTTGTTGTGTATCATGTTCATCACGATCTCCAAAATAGACGAGACAATATTTTTTGCTATAGTAACCAGTTTAATTCTTTAAGCAGAAAAAAATATCAGGTATAGGCTGTTTCCCATGTAACCTGCCTAATTTGATGGCTGAATCCCTCGTCTGGAGGATAATTCCTGGGAAAATTTAGAGGGGGTGTGGTTGGGTTTGGGATTTAGTCGAAACTCCAGTACTCTATATAGGCGTTGAATCAGGAGTGTGTTACCCATGGAATTGGTTAAAGTACAAATGATGTTCGAGAACGCCCCGCGAACATCCCATAAGGACTATTCACCGGAGTTGGAAGACTTAAACGGGGAACGGGTGGAATTATCTCGTCTACCTTGCTGCGGCGAGTTGATTTCGTTTGCGGAAGGGATGCTACACGATGTCGGACCCTGCTTCACGGTGATTGAGGTTGTCCATTTCGCATCCCCAAAGGAAAATGGTTTGGTCGGTCAAATTATGCTCCGCAAGTGTTTTCCTCGCTAGAGCATCATTTGGTCAGATCCCCACATTAGGATAGATGATAATTCTCAATATCGGACGATAATCTCAAAACGCAAACCTTTGACTGTGAAGCATTATGCAATTTGTGTCCGATCCTCCGATTGCCGAGAAAATCCAGCAGATGAAGCAACGAGTTCGCTGGCAAGATCCATTGTTCCTTGAACGGGATATTGATCAAACTCGGCTGGTATTAGACGATGACAGACCCGATCATCCAGAGTTTTCCTTTTTAGTCATCGGTGATACAGGCTTCGGGTCTCACAAACAACATGATCCACAATGCAAAATTGTGGAAATGATGCTAAATCACCGCGATGACTGCCGTTTTGTTTTGCATACCGGCGACGTGGTGTATCAGGTTGGTTCGAGTGAATATTATCCCCAAAACTTTATCAAACCCTACCGCGAGTTTCTCGTCGATGGCGACTCTCACCATAAAATTTCTTATGACAAAATGGTGTTTAATCTTCCCTTCCTCACCATCCCTGGAAATCACGATTACTACGACTTACCCTTAGTCTATGGCTTTATGGCACAGGTAACTTGGCCCCTACGCCATCTGTTAAAGACTAAACTGGATTTGAATGTCGGTTGGCACGGATCGCATAAGGGCAAAGCTTATACTAAAGCATTCTTAGACTATCTGAAGCCATTGAAGCAATGGGGACAGTTAGAAAATCATTTAGATCACCACTATACGGCGAAAACAGATACAGGACGTTGCTTGCGGTATCAACCCGGAGAATTTACCCGCTTACCTAACCGTTATTATACGTTCCGTAGTGGTGGAATTGACTTTTTTGCCCTCGATTCCAATACCTTTAATTCCCCCGCACCGATTCCAGATACGCGAGAAGGGGAAGCCTTTCGCCGCCTTTTAGAACAGCGACGAGATGAATTAGAAGCCGAAAAAATGCAACTTATAGAAGCCTCGGTTACCCTGGATGCGGATAACCCGGAAGAGGCGGAACAGCTTGATGATTTGAATGTGAAATTAGAGCAAATTGATGAAGTAAGCCTGGATATTAATAAACAATTGGCATCGGATGAAGAAACCACGATTGATTTTGAACAATTGGACTGGCTGCGACAACGGCTAATCCAGTCTTGGCAGACTCAAGACGTAAGAGGACGGGTGATTTACCTGCATCATCCTCCTTATGTAACCGAAGCCACGAAATGGCAACAGGCACAAACATGGGCAGTTCGTCGCAGCCTGCGCCAAGTTTTGGATGCTGTGGCGACGGAGGTGGGTGATTTAGCCCAGGGGCGTCCTTTGGTGGATTTGGTGCTAACCGGTCATGCCCACTGTTTAGAATATCTAGAAACGGTGGATACTGGACATGCAGATTCTTATATGCCCTGGATTATCTGCGGTGGGAGTGGTCATAGTTTACGCCGTCAACGCAAAGAAGGGTCAGAGATTATGGAATCCGTTGGGTTTATTGACAATAATCCTTCCCGTATGGTGGCGCGATCGCACTTTTATGCGGGGCGTCATGGTCATGGCTCTAAAAAGCAGCGACTCTATTCATTTTTACGAATTGATGTTCAGGAGGGGAATCCGCCGAAGTTCCGAGTTCAACCATTTATGGCTGAACGATGTCACCAAACGTGGAATAATTATGCTAAGGAAGCGTTTGTTATTTGATTTGTCATTTGTCATTTGTCATTTGTCATTTGTCATTTGTCATTTGTCATTCGTCATTGGTTAGGGAAGAGGGAAGAGGGAATAGAAAATCAACACTGATGAAGCTATGACTAAAGAAACCGTTGATTTTGGTGAATATGTCGATCGCATGGCGGAGTTGATGGATCTACCAATTAACCCAGAATACCGTCCTGGTGTCGTTGATAACATTACTCGAATTGCCGCGATCGCACAATTGGTGAATGAGTTTCCCTTACCGGATACTATAGAAGCCGCACCAGTCTTTGAACCATGACCTTTAATTGGAGACAAGCCGACGCTGTAAGCATTGCTACGGCGGTTTATCAGGGTGAAATAACCGCCAGTGCGATCGCGCGGGATTGTTTGGCGCAGATTCATGCCCGTAATCCTGGCTTAAATTGTTTTACCGCCGTTACCGCTGACACGGCAATAGCTGAGGCGGAACGGGTGGATCAGGCGATTAGCCGAGGGGAATTTCCGGGTGTGTTGGCGGGGGTTCCGTTTGCGGTGAAGAATTTGTTTGATATTGCGGGATTAACCACCCTAGCCGGATCAAAAATTAATGCCGAAAATCCCCCAGCTAACCAAGATGCTACCGCTGTTACCCGACTGAAGCAAGCCGGGGCGGTGCTGGTGGGGGCGTTGAATATGGATGAATATGCCTATGGGTTTGTGACGGTTAATAGCCATTATGGGGCAACACCAAACCCTCATGATCCGACTCGCGTTTCTGGTGGATCATCTGGGGGTTCCGCCGCTTCAGTCGCCGCCGGATTAGTCCCCCTTACTTTGGGTTCCGATACTAATGGTTCAATCCGGGTTCCGGCTTCATTGTGCGGGGTTTTTGGGTTAAAACCCACTTACGGGCGTTTATCCAGGGCGGGGGCGATTTTATTTTCCAGTAGTCTAGACCATATTGGTCCTTTTGCCCGGTCAATCCGGGATATTGCTACCGCGTTTGATATTCTTCAGGGACATGATCAACGTGATCCCGTCTGTACGCAACGCCCCCCAGAACCTTGTTTACCGCAACTAGAACAAGGAATCGAGGGATTACGGATTGCGGTAGCGGGAGACTATTTTGCTCAAGGTGCTACCCCAGACGCCTTAGATGCTGTTGCTAAAGTCGCCCAGGCGCTGAATGTCACCGCTACAGTGAGCATACCGGAAGCGCATCGGGCAAGAGCGGCGGCTTATATTATTACAGCGACAGAAAGCGCTAACTTACATTTTGCCAACTTGCGATCGCGTCCCCAAGACTTTGACAGAGCCACGCGCGATCGGTTTTTAGCGGGGGCTTTAATTCCTGCCTCGTGGTACATCCAAGCGCAACGGTTTCGCCAATGGTATCGCCAAAGGGTGCAGGAACTTTTTCGGACAGTAGATATTATTCTCGCCCCGACGACGCCTTGTGTCGCCCCCCGCATCGATCAAGAAACAATGGTAATTGGGGGAGAAGAGATATTAGTGCGCCCGAATTTGGGACTGTTTACCCAACCTTTATCTTTTATTGGATTACCTGTTTTATCGGTTCCTGTCAAGTTGTCTAGTTCTCTACCCTTAGGTGTGCAAATTATTGCCGCTCCTGATCATGAAGCCATGATATTACGTGTCGCCGCTGTATTGGAGGGGAAGAAATTATAATTGGCTACTGATATTCTCTCAAACATGACCAAAAAAGAATTACGGCGGCGACTGCTGAAACAGCGACAAGCCATGACAAAGGAAGACTGGCGAGAAAAGAGCGATCGCGTATGTACCCAGCTTCAGTCTTCATCCCTATTCACTCAGGCAAAAACGATCCTGGCTTATTTTAGTTTTCGCCAAGAACCTGATCTCCATCCCCTGTTTACCGATACCCAACACTGTTGGGGATTCCCTCGGTGTGTCGGCAAATCTCTTCTCTGGCATAGCTGGAAGTGCGGAGAAGCCCTACAAACCGGGGCTTATGGTATTTTTGAACCCCATGCCAATTCCCCTACCTTAGAGCCTGATGACGTGGATTTAATCTTAGTGCCAGCGGTAGCGTGCGATCGCCGAGGCTATCGTTTAGGCTATGGGGGTGGATTTTATGATCGCCTGCTGAGTTCGGGGATATCGAAGCCGACTATCGGAATTATCTTTGATTTTGCCTTCTTGCCTCAACTCCCTATCGATGGATGGGATCAACCTTTAAATGGGGTTTGTACGGAAACAGGAATAACGATTTTTGGTAGGGTGCGTTAGCAAAGCGTAACGCACCGCCTTAAAGATTCATTGTCCTCCCCCTACAGCAAAAATACGATGAGTAAAACGCCGGGAAAACAGATTTGGCAAAGGTTGTGGACGTATATTCTCTTGAGTGCGATCGCGTTGGTGATGCTGTTTCCCCTCTTCTGGTTAATTAGCACATCATTGAAGTCTTCCACAGAGAATATCTTTGCCTTTCCACCTCAACTGTTGCCGAGTCAACCGACAATTGAGAACTATATCAAAGTCTGGAAAACGAATCCCTTTGGTCAATATCTCTGGAATAGCGGCATTGTTGCTATTCTCACTGTTACGTTAAATCTCCTCTTTTGTTCTCTGGCGGCTTATCCCTTAGCCCGACTCAATTTTCGCGGACGCGATATCCTTTTCGCGATTATCGTTTCCACGATTATGATTCCCTTCCAAATCGTGATGATTCCCCTCTACATTTTGATGGTGCAGCTTGGCTTACGGAATAGTTATTTAGGCATCATTTTCCCCAATTTAGCCTCAGCCTTTGGCATTTTCTTATTACGCCAAGCCTTTCAAGGCGTTCCCAAAGAACTTGAAGAAGCGGCTAGGATGGATGGCTGTTCGGAGTTAGGATTGTGGTGGAATGTGATGATTCCCGCCGTTCGTCCGGCGTTAGTCACCTTGGCTATTTTCGTCTTTATTGGCTCATGGAGTGACTTTCTGTGGCCCCTAATCGTTCTGGATCGACCAGAATATTATACCTTACCTTTAGGTGTTGCTAGATTAGCTGGAACCTTTTCCCTCGATTGGCGTTTAATTGCCGCCGGTTCAGTTATTTCTATTGCCCCAGTTTTGCTATTTTTTATTCTGATGCAGCGGTATATCGTACCTAATGATAGTGGGAGTGGTGTGAAAGGGTAGATTGTTTTGTCTGGGCGGGTTTTACAGATAACTTATGGCATACGCTGATAATCTAACTAAACCTGCCCCTGTACGGGTAAGAGCTTAGGGGATAAAACAATGTTTTTATTGTCATTTTTTTTGCGAATTAATATATTATAAATTAATAGGCAATCAATCAGGCAATATAAGCCATGACTTCAATATCCTACGAAAATGACTTTTATGCTTGGACGCAAGAACAAGCAAAATTACTAAGAACTGGAAAAATCCATCAAATAGACTGGCAAAACATTGCTGAAGAAATAGAAGACATGGGACGTAGTGAAAAGCGACAACTCGAAAGCCGATTAGAACTATTGGTTATGCATTTACTCAAATGGCAATTTCAACCTAATCTGCGCTCTCGTAGTTGGCAATTAACCATTAAAGAGCAACGTCTTCGCTTAGAGAAGCTATTCCAAGAAAACCCCAGTCTCAAATCCAGTCTCGATAATGCCCTCGAAAAAACCTACCCCCTCGCTACTCTTAGCGCCGAAAAAGAAACTGGATTATCCTCATTTCCGGAAACTTGTCCTTATACCCTAACTGAGATCTTATCCCCTGAATTTTTACCCGAACAGGGTTCGTATAGCAACCGCCATAGCGGTTAGGACACATCATTTGGTAGAGACGTTCCGGCGGAACGCTGAAGGGGTGACAAGCAAGTACCCCCATGATTTTTGGTGGGTTACGGCGGGTAGTTCATTCAACGGTTACTGGTTTTGATTGAGTTTCCGCCTAACCCACCCTACAAATTCCTTGCACCTCTCTCCCCTTTCTCCCCCCCATGCAAAAAATTGCGTCCCTACGGATTCTTAATTAAACCTTTACACAACTCTCAGCTTTATTCACAACAGCTTCACCACAAATCCCCGTCAATTAGGTTACGCTTCAGGAATAATTCCACTAATAAATAGACTCTGGGGACTAGAGTAACTCATCCCCAAAGCCTTGGAATAATCGACATTAAAATTAAATCTTGCTTCTTATTGTAGTGGGACAGTCCCAGTCACTATTCATACAGTTATGACAGTTGATCAGATGGCACAAGCCGATTATCCATCGCCTGTATAGACGCGACATATCCTGTCTCTACTGATTCGGGTCAAGACTTTACACCACTCCTACCTTTATTCACGTTAGCTTCACCACAAATCCCTGTAAATCAGGTTAGGCTTCAGAAATAGTTACATCAATAAAGAAGCTCTGGTGACTGAATTTACTCATCCCCAAAGCATTGAAATAATCGACATTAAATTCAATCTTGCTTCTTATTGTAGTCGGGCTACCCAAACCATTCATACCATAGATGTGACAGTTAAAAATAAGGCACAAGGACAGATGACCCATGAAAAAAACTAACTTAGTTTTATCAACGCTTTACACAATTTCCAGTTTTCTTCACCGTAAGTTTACCACAAAACCCCAAACAACCAGTTACAGTTAAATCAAGGAACTAAACCTCCAATAAATAAAAATCCAAGTTGCCTAAACTTGGTTCAATCTTCTCTCAGTCCTAAGGAGTAATCGACATGAAATTCAATCTAGCTCAAACCATCAACAAAACCTTGACCCTGGCTACCGCAGGAGCCGTTCTCAGTCTCGTCACCCTCAACGCGAATCCAGTTAAAGCCGCTGGCATTAAAGTCATTGACTTTTCCGAATTTGAGGTGGGTCAAAACCTGACGGGTGAAACGACAAAAGCGGCTACACTCTCTGTGTCAGGTCAGGGAAACACTGGTGGAAACCCTCGCGAACTGATGATTTTTGATACCTTCTGCGATGGGGGACCAGCGAGTAATTGTTCAGGTGAAGATGATGACTTATTCTTCCCCTCTCCAGACTTTAACTTTGGGAATGCCCTAATTATTAGTGAAGATAATAACTCCGCTGACCCGGATGATTCCCGCTTTGGTGGTACGATCACCTTTAACTTTAATCGCCTAGTTCGTCTAGAACAGTTTGGACTTCTAGACATCGATGAAAGCAACAATGTTACGATCACAACTTATGCTGATGCGGCGGGAACTCAGCAAGTCCAGCAATTTTCAGTTCAGGGTGCAGGTAACAACGAAACTCAAAGCGTAACCGGTTTCAATAACACCTTGGTTCAGCGCTTAGATGTATTTCTCCCTGGCAGTGGTGCCGTTGATAATATTGCTTATGAACCCGTACCCGAACCTCTGACTATTTTGGGTTCAGCGACAGCCCTCGGCATTGGCGGATTGCTGAAGCGACAGCATTCTAGAGGGCGCAAAAATTCCAAGCAAAAGGATTAACCGACATCTGATTCGGATTCCTTTGGCTGTGGCGTTCAATCTTGGTTGGGTAGAGACGTTGCATGCAACGTCTCTACAATCAGTGCCAATCACCGATATGATCAGAACGTTACTCTCTGGATAGGACCCTAACCATAGACCATAATGGATTTTGCTACTATTGTTGCCCAGCTTAACGCTGGACTGATTCTGCCAGAGGGAATCGTCGTGATTACCCTGTTACTGGTTTTAGGCATTGATCTGATTGCGGGTAAACGTTCTGCTAATACCCTGCCTTACGTCGCCATTGGTGGACTACTGGTTTCCATAGTCGCCCTGTACTATCGCTGGGATGTTGCCCAACCCCTGGCTTTCTTTGGCGGGTTTAATGGGGATGCCATGAGTATCGCCTTTCGCGGTATCATCGCTTTATCGACGGCGGTAACCATTTTGCTGTCGATTCGCTATGTGCAGCAGTCGGGTACCTCGTTAGCTGAGTTTATCGGCATTTTACTCACCGCTACCTTGGGGGCGATGTGCCTCAGTGGTGCGAATGAACTGGTTACCATCTTTATTTCCCTAGAAACGCTGAGTATCTCGTCGTACTTGTTGACGGGATACATGAAGCGTGATCCCCGTTCCAATGAAGCGGCGCTGAAATACCTACTGATTGGGGCGTCGAGTTCGGCGGTGTTTCTGTATGGCGTGTCGTTGCTGTACGGCTTGTCTGGCGGCGAAACTACCTTAAATGGAATCGCCACCGGGATTGCTAGTTTAGAATCTACCCCATCCTTGGGTATTTTAATTGCTTTGGTGTTTGCGATCGCGGGAATTGCCTTTAAAATTTCTGCGGTTCCGTTTCACCAGTGGACTCCTGACGTATACGAAGGTTCTCCAACTCCCGTTGTCGCCTTCTTGTCTGTCGGGTCTAAAGCCGCCGGCTTCGCCCTCGCCATTCGCTTACTGGTAACCGCGTTTCCTCTGGTTAGCGAACAATGGCACTTTGTCTTCACCGCCCTGGCTATCTTAAGTTTGGTGTTAGGGAATGTGGTAGCCCTCACCCAAACCAGCATGAAACGCCTACTTGCCTATTCATCCATTGCCCAAGCTGGCTTTGTCATGATTGGCTTAATTGCGGGAACGGATGCAGGCTACGCCAGTATGATTTTCTATCTGCTGGTTTATTTGTTCATGAACCTGGGTGGTTTTGCTTGTGTAATTCTATTTACCCTGCGAACCGGTACGGATCAAATCAGCGAATATGCGGGATTATATCAGAAAGATCCCCTGCTGACATTGGGACTCAGTATTTGTTTACTGTCTTTAGGCGGAATTCCTCCTTTAGCGGGATTCTTCGGTAAAATTTACCTGTTTTGGGCAGGTTGGCAAGCCGGATTGTATGGCTTAGTTTTGCTCGGTCTAATCGCCACTGTGGTTTCCATTTACTACTACATCCGCGTCCTCAAAATGATGGTGGTTAAAGAACCCCAAGAAATGTCCGACGCGGTGAAAAATTATCCGGAAATCCGCTGGAATTTACCCGGAATGCGTCCTTTACAAGTGGGTTTAGTTCTTTCTGTCGTCGTTACTTCTCTGGCGGGAATTTTGTCGAATCCCCTATTTACTTTTGCCAATAATTCAGTGACAAATACGTCCATGCTGCACTCTTCGGTGATCCAAGTTCAATCTCACACCCAACCGATTGCATCTATTGACGCCAATTTATCGCGAGATTAATCAGATACCCGACTTCTTGAAGAAGTCGGGTATCTAGTGCAGCGACAGAGAATTCTTACTTATATTAATATTAAAGATGAGATCAAGTGATAGGAGAAGAAGCCTATGTCCAAAACGCCATATAAAACAGACTATTATCAATGGATTAAAGAAACAGTCAACCAATTACAAGACCGTAATTTTAATGCGGTTGATTGGGATAATTTGATTGCAGAATTAGAAAGCATGGGAAAAAGTGAGAGACGGGCTGTATTAAGTCTTTTAACCAGTTTACTAGAACATCTGTTGAAATTATCCTATTGGCAAGCCGAAAAAGAGTATTCAGGAAATCATTGGGCGGCTGAAATTGTTAATTTTCGCGCTCAAATTCAACAGCGTTTAGAAGATAGTCCCAGCTTAAAAGCTGAACTTGAAGCGATGTATGCCAAGGCATATCCTGTGGCGATTAAGTCGGTTTCTAAGCTATTTTCACTGCCAAAGGATGCTCATATTTCCCTAGAACAAGCCCTGGATGAAGATTGGTTTGTTGTTGATGAAGCTGGCGAATCTTGAGTTGAGTTTACAATCGGGTTAACTAGAGCGCCGATCCACTAATTGAGGCTTAGTCGCGCTATGATGAAATCCAAACAGTCGTATTGGTGCTGTCATGACGTTTAGCAAAATCTCCACGTCGCTTCCTGACCATACCCAACTTCCCTGCGAAGACGGTACTTTTGTGAAGAATTTTCAAGAACATCCTCAAAGCATTCTGCTTACCGATTCAATTCTGCCCATTCTTAATCGCCGTCATCCCGACGGACAGTATTGCATTGGTCAAGATAGTGGGATATATTGGCGCATCACTGACTCTCCCCTCAATGGTGCGGAAGCTCCTGACTGGTTTTACGTGCCGAATGTACCCCCAGATTTGGACGGACAAATAAGACGCTCTTACGTGCTATGGCAAGAACAGGTTTCCCCACAAATTGTCTTGGAATTTGTGTCGGGAAATGGCTCTGAGGAACGAGATAAAACCCCCTGGGAAGGAAAATTTTGGATTTACGAAACAATCATTCAACCAACGTATTACGGCATTTATGAAGTCCAACGAGAGCGGGTAGAGGTGTATCGTTTGGTGGAAAACCGTTACCAACTCATGTCTGTGAATGAGCGCGATCGCTTTGCGATTGAAGAGTTGGGGGTAGAGTTGGGAATTTGGCAAGGACGATATCAGAATATGGAGTTACCTTGGTTGCGCTGGTGGGATAGTCAGGGTAATTTATTGCTAACTGGGGAAGAACGAGCAGAACGGGAACGAGAACGAGCTGAGAGAGAGCAACAGAGAGCCGATCGCGCCGAGTTGGAGTTACAGGCTTTGCGCGATCGCCTGAGAGCGATGAATATCGATCCTGATGTCAATAATGATGATTAAAGATTCACACAGTTAGCCAGCTCCTATTTCTCTGGCTGCTTTTGCCCACATTAACGCCACTTCTAAACAGGATGTATTGAGAAAGCCTCGCTCAAATAGCCAATCCTCGAAGGGGATAGGAGGAATTCGAGAATTTGTGGCTTCTAAGTGATCCAATAGCAAATTCTTGAGGGTTTGACCGTGTAAAATAGGAGCATTCAGATCGATCTGGGAAAACTGGAGCAATTGCTGTTGTTGAATAGCGATATCCCTCCATTCGGTGTAACGATTCAGAAGACGCAACTCATCCAATAGTCCTTTAACATTGCGTTGATAGGCTTGACGGTTTAAAAACCATCGGTGCAGGCGACGGCAAATTGCTATTTCCTGCATTAGATCTTCAAACTCATTTAAGGTCAAATCGTTGTTCTCAAGCCATTGGTCGAGCTCTATATCTGGTTCTAAATTGTGTTTGAAGCAGAACCGTTTTTTTTCTTGCTCAATCTCGGTTGACTCAACAGTTATGTTCAGATGGGCAGCAAGTACCTGAGCCATCATACGGTTGAGACTATTAAAATTAAGTTCTTCAAAGTCAACAGCTTGGAGAGCAACGCATTCGGCAATTCGTCGTAAGGAGATTTTGGTATTGTTATATTGCACCTGACGATCGCACTCCTGCAAAGCGCCAAAAACATGGGTCTCAGCCACCTCGAAATCGCTCTCAACGTTTACGCGATCGCTCACAGAGTTAGAATCGGAATGGTTTGAATGAATGGTAAAGCGATCCCGCAGGGTTTTCAGCAATAAGATAGTATCCTGACGTTTTAAATCCACGTAATTTTTATCGATGAAGGTTTTGAGCAGATCTATCGATGCTGCCGAGATACCTGCAGATTCGGCTTGATGGAAGATCGCGGCAAAGGTGCGATCGGGAAAATAGATAGATTTAGCCAGTTTAATCAGTTGAAAATACAGTTCCCGACTCAGCACACCCTGCTCAAGAGCCAGTTTAAACGTTGCCCTGACATTCACCATTGGTTCAGAAAGGGGTTGATATGCAACTTCAGCCGAACCATGAACCAATGCCACCTCATCATCATCGATCAGTTCTCCACTGGCATAACTTTGATAAATTTGTCCGACACCCACCATTCCAAATCTATTAGTTTCGGCTGCTCGTAAAGCACCCATACTACTTGCGCCATAAACGGCTATTCCTTGGCTAAGAGCATATAAAATTTCTTTGTGCCAGGTGGGAGGGCAGTTGAGAAAGGCTCCATCAATTAGCACAATGACATCAGGTTGATGAATGTGTATGGCTGAGATCAAGTCTGACTGGTTTGCCGGAGGCAAATAGACTGCATTCAGAATAGACTGGGCTTCTTGGACAGGAAGAGATGGACCAAAAAAAACAACGATCGCTTGTTGACGCCCGACACGTTTTAACTTAGCCAAAATCAGGGCAATGTCTTGTTCAAAGGTATCAGTTGCTTCCGAAGCATGGTGACTAGCATCTACAGTAGGGGGATAGGATTCGATCCAGTTAATTTCGCGACTCGCATCTCGATGCCAAAAGCTGCTGTAGTAAGTGGGAAAAAAGTCATCTCTGGTGCCGGCAATAGCAGCAGCCCGCGTTTGAGCGGCTTCGGTGAGGGCGCGGAGCATAGCGATTTCGGGATCGAGATGGGCACCATAGCCGTGACCTGTGGAGATGGGTTCGTGGGTGGGGGCGTAGCAGTAAGCTTCGTAGACCGGAATAGCAGTGTCAATCGTACAGTCAAATAATAAAGGAGTCAGACCCGCAGCACGGAATTTCCCTAACAAATCTTGCACCAGTGAAGAGGAGATAGTTGTTAAATCAACCTTGGGCTTGGGATAGCCGATCTTCATTTGTGCAAAATTACAACAAGTTGTCGCATCCCGCTCTACCAGTTCATATAGACCAGCAGCAATGGACTCAAGCAAATGATTGCCGGAAGCAAGACCATTAGAACTCATCTCAAAAGAGAGCAAATGAGACCAATTGCGTTGACGCAATCGATAATCCAAAATAACGGCTTCCCAGGGAATGGCGACTTCATGTCCCTGTTGTAAGTCCCAACCTAAGCACCACCATTCGGGGGTATCGACGTGGAACAGCGAGTATTGAGAAATTGGTAAATCTTGCAGGGGAATGCAAGAATATTGATTAACCAATTCACCATAGGGCAAGGGAAAACAATTTAGTTTAACCGTTTCAGCACAATAAAATTCTAAAGCTTCCATTGCTGCTGAAGTTAAAGCAGCCTCCAAGGTTATCCCTTTGCCACCGCTAACGGTCAACGTAAAGCTATTGGGACGAATCGCTTGAGTCACCGGAATCCCGATGCGATCGAGATGGGTGATATTGCTCAAACGGGTGATTCCACATTGCTGAAAATACCGCTGTATCTTGTTTAACGTTTTTTCTGGTGAGGTGGTACGATGGGTTCCTTGCCAGAACTGTTTGGTGGCAGTGAAAGGTTGGCCGTCGATCAAAATTGTCATTTGCCAGAGGGACAAAGGTGAAGGTGACTAAAAACTTTGTTTAGCAAGGGATACAGTGCAACAAACGAGAAAAAGTAAAGATTTACAGCGGTTTTCAAGTTGATAGACTACAGTAGCAGCAGTGAGTAAAACAACTCTGATAGGGTGACAAGCAAGCTTTGGGCTATCTGAAATCAAGCTTACCCCATTGAGTTGAAAATAGCTTAGGAGAAGTCGCCGAACCAATGTTGATGAATTTTCCCAAAGTCTTCCCACTTGTTTGTAATCGAAAAACCATTGTCAGGTAGTCTGAAGTGGAGAAAGGCAATAAAAGGGGATTGGCGATCGCGTCCCTGGCGGAACGTCTCCTTATCCTCATGGTAATATAATTACACTGCTTGGGGCGATAAAATTTGACGGTGTCATTGCTACTATGACAGTAAATGGTGGTATTGTTGTCAAGCATTTGGGTGTTCATAAACTGCAATTACATTTTAGTCAAGCACAGTATGATAGTCGTCAGGATTGGAATGCTAAGACTAAAGCTTTAATGCGGAAAGTCCCAGAGCCTTTCGATGAGACCGAAGAAATTGATTGGACGCCTGTTTGGTCTCTAACTGACCAAGACTGGAAGTATTTACCCACAGCCTATTGCTATTTTAATTACCCAAAATCATCAAAGCCTTACTGTTGGGCTGATTCTAATGGTTGTGCGTCAGGTAATTCTTTGGAAGAGGCAATTCTTCACGGTTTTATGGAACTAGTTGAGCGCGATAGCATCGCCCTTTGGTGGTATAACCGCCTGAGCAAGCCAACGGTAGATTTGGATAGTTTTGATGAGCCATATTTTCAAGGGTTGCAAGAGTACCATCAAAAGCTTCAACGTAAACTTTGGGTTTTGGATATAACCAGTGATTTGAATATACCAACCTTTGCCGCCATCAGCCAGAGAACAGATCGAGAAATAGAAGATATCGTGCTGGGTTTTGGTTCACATTTCGATGCAAAAATTGCGGTTTCGAGAGCTTTGACTGAAGCCAACCAGATCCTTCCATCGGTTTTGCATTTGGCTGCAGATGGCAGTACTCTCTATTCTCCCTCAATTAATCCAGTTGCTGTAGATTGCTGGAAAACGGCAACAGCAGAGAATCAACCCTATCTGGTACCCGACCGAAGTGCCGTAGCCAAAAGATATTCTGATTATCCTCAAGTTTGGAGTAACAACTTGCTTGATGACATCATGGCCTGTCAGCAGATTGTTGAGAATAAAGGAATGAAAATGCTTGTTCTCGATCAAACTCGTCCTGACATCGGTTTGAGGGTGGTCAGAGTGATCGTTCCGGGAATGCGCCATTATTGGAAAAGACTAGGCTCTGGCAGACTCTATGATGTTCCCGTACAAATGAATTGGCTACCAGCCCCACTGGAAGAAAGTCAGCTAAACCCGATTTCTATGTGGATGTGATTGACTCTTATGCTAAAAGAATATCGAATCGTTGATGCTGATTGTCATGTCATGGAACCCATTGACATGTGGAGAGAATACCTGGAACCGGCTTTCAAAGATTATGCCCCTTCAAAGGGATATAAAGTCTGCAATGAGGACATTAATTATAAATTCTCGTCACAGTTTCGAGCGGAGGCGACCTCATTTTATCAGCAAAATCATCTTAGAGCCGTGCTCGGCAGCTTCAATGCTGAGACGCAAGTTAGGAAGGTCCAACAACTGGGAATAGATATTGCATTTCTCTATCCAACCTATGGTCTGTGGCTATTTTCCATCGATACCATGCCCTGGCAACTGGCTGGAGCTTTTGTGCGGGCATATAACAATTGGCTGCGAGATTATTGCAACTACAATCCGCAGATTTTGAAAGGGGTAGGAGCCATTAACCTACACAATCCCCAAGAGATGGTCTCGGAACTGCACCGCATTGTTGAATTTGGCTGGAGAGCTGTTTTCCTGCGCCCCAATCCCGTGAAGGGAAGGTTGCTGAGTGATCCAGCCTACGAACCATTTTGGAGCGAGTGCGAACGCCTGGAACTGTCTGTTGGCATTCATGAAGGAACCCATAGTCGCTTGCCCACAGCAGGAGCTGATCGGTTTGAGACACGGTTTGCGTTACATGCCTGCTCTCATCCCATGGAGCAGATGATGGCGATGCTTGCCTTAATTGAGGGGGGAGTCTTGGAGCGACATCCTAACCTTCGGATTGGATTTTTAGAAGCGGGTTGTGGCTGGCTTCCTTCCTGGCTATGGCGACTTGATGAAGAATATGCAAAACTCGCTTGGGAAGTTGAAGAGAATGTCAAGATGAAGCCTTCAGAGTATTTTCGCCGACAATGTTTTATCGGGGTCGAGCCAGGAGAACCCGGGTTGGAACAGGTGATTGAGTTTCTTGGTTCAGACGACAATCTAATCTTTGGTTCCGACTATCCTCATACGGACTATAAGCCAGATAGTGTTGAGGCCGCGATCGCCTTGGCAGATCGAGTGCCGGAGAAGACTGTACGGAAGCTACTATGGGATAATCCTGCCTGTTTTTATCGGCTGGAATAGAGCATTAGCAATAAGTTGGAGGGATCGTGGATATCTTAGATTATCAGGTGAGAGAAACTGTTTATGAAAGTGCCAACTCCCTAATCTACCGCGCCTACTGCAAGCTGGAAAACCATGGCGTAATGCTTAAAATGCTTAAGCAAGCCTATCAATCTCCCACCAGAATTGCTAAATTACAGCGAGAGTATGAAATCACCAAAAGCCTTAATATATCTGGAATAGTCAATGTTTACGATCTAAGCATTGACCAAAATCGGTGGGTAATGGTCGTAGAGGATTTTGGTGGTGAATCTCTAGCCAAGCTAAACCTGAATGGGCAGTTGGCTTTGGAGCAGTTTCTGACACTTGCGATCAACATCGTAGAGATTCTCGGTCAAGTTCACGAAAATAATATTATACACAAGGATATTAATCCATCCAATATCGTTTGGAATCGCTCTACAGGCGAGATCAAGCTAATTGATTTCGGCATCTCTATCCAACTTGCCCGAGAAAACACCACGTTTCGTAATCCCGATGGGTTGGAAGGGACACTGGCTTATATCTCGCCAGAACAAACCGGGCGGATGAATCGAGCCATCGATTATCGAACTGACTTTTATTCCTTAGGCATAACCTTTTACGAACTGCTGACAGGTCAGTTACCATTCTGGAGTCAAGATGTACTAGAGCTGCTCCACTGTCACATCGCCAAACAACCGGTTCCCCCCCACGAACTCAGGCCAGAGCTTTCCACTCCAATTTCAGATATTGTGCTGAAGCTAATGGCAAAAAATGCGGAAGACCGCTATCAATCGGCTCATGGACTCAAAGCCGATTTGCAAGAATGTCTACAGCAGTGGCAAGCGTCCAACCAGATTGCTCATTTTCTTCTCAGTCAGCAGGATATTTCCAACCAATTCCGGACCTGCCAAAAGCTCTATGGACGACAACGAGAAATTGACACCCTGCTCGCTTCCTTTGAGCGAGTGAGCCAGGGGACCAGTGAGTTGATGCTGGTTAGCGGTTATTCTGGAATCGGCAAGTCTGCCCTGGTTCGAGAAGTTTACAAGCCCATTACCCAGCGACGCGGGTATTTTATTACAGGTAAATTCGATCAGTTTCAAAGAAATATTCCCTATGCTTCACTGGTATCAGCCTTTCGCTCTCTAATCTGTCAACTCTTGACTGAAAGCCAAGCTCAGATAGACATTTGGCGAGAAAAACTGATAGCAGCACTTGCTCCCAACGGTCAGGTCATCGTTGATGTTATTCCTGAAGTGGAGTTGATTATTGGTCCGCAACCTTCTGTACCAGCGTTGGGGCCTGCTGAAGCTCAAAATCGCTTTAACCTGTTCTTTCAACGTTTCATCCAGGTATTTACTCAACCCGAGCATCCTCTGGTCATATTCCTGGATGATTTGCAGTGGGCAGATAGTGCTTCTCTAAAGTTGATTGAATTACTCATGACCACAAAAGGTAGCCATCATCTGTTGCTCATCGGTGCCTATCGGGATAACGAGGTTAGTGGGACTCACCCATTGATTGTGACCTTAGAGGAGATTAAGAAGGGAGCAGCAAAGGTCGAGCAGATTCTCCTCACGCCCCTGGATTTAACCAATATAAGCCAGTTGACGGCTGATACCCTCAACGGCTCACCAGAACAAGCCAAACCGTTAGCACAACTTCTCCTTACGAAAACCCATGGGAATCCCTTTTTTATCAACGAATTTTTAACATCTCTCTACACAGAAAAATTATTAACCTTCGATCCTTACCAGAACAGCTGGCATTGGAATATAGAGCAAATTCAGGAACGAGATATTACTGACAATGTTGTCGAACTCATGGCAAATCGGTTGTCTAGATTAGGAGAGGATACTCAGAGAACATTGAAGCTTGCTGCTTGTATTGGTAACCAGTTTGAGTTACGAAGCTTAGCAACAATCTGTGAGAAGTCACCTCATGCCACGGCTGCCAGTTTATGGGCTGCTATGAACGAGGGGTTGATCCTACCCTTAGGAGATGCTTACAAACTATTAAATCTAGATCTAGAGGTTGAGGGACTTGCTAATGAAGTAACGGTTGAATACAAGTTTGCTCATGACCGAATTCAACAGGCAGCTTATGGCTTGATTGCAGATATTGAACGGCAAGCTGTGCATCACCACATTGGGCAACTATTGCTAGCCAATACACCTTCTCAGGAGCGAGAGCAGAAAATCTTCGATATTGTCAACCAACTTAACCAGGGACAAGGTTGCCTTACCCATCAGACTGAGCGTGATAAGTTGGCTGAACTCAATTTGCAAGCGGGTCAAAAAGCCAGGGCATCAGCTGCTTACCAAGTCGCATTCAATTACCTGAAAATCGGCATTAAACTTTTAAACCCAGCGGGTGCGACGGATTGCTGGCAGCGTGAGTATGACCTGAGCCTCAATCTTTACTTAGAAGCAGCAGACTTAGCTGGGCTTACCAGTCATGAGCAAGAACTCGATGACTGGACTGAGATTATTTTTCAAAATGCCCATGCCAAGGCAAGCCAGTTGAAAGCCTATGAAATTAAGCTCAGTGCCTACACAACTCAACAAAAACTGCCAGAGACAGCTGAGATTGCATTGCAAATCCTGCAACTATCGGGAATTTCTTTACCCGATGAAATAACGTTGGCAGTTTTGTTTCGTCGTTTGGAAGACGTTAAATCATTGTGGGCTGACAGCAAGATTGAAGATTTAGTCGAACTGCCGGAAATAAAAGATGAGGCACAGTTGGCTACCCTGTCACTTCTCCAAAGGGTAGCTATGGTTGCATCCATTGGTACTTTTCCCGGAGAGATGGATTTTCAGTATTTGATTCTTGAAGTGTTTGACAAGTTGTTACAGTCTGGGAGTGCCGCTTTTTCTAGTATTATTTATATACAGTATGGTGGCATTCTCTGTGCGCGTGTTCATGAGATAGATGCCGGATACCGATTTGGTGAGTTGGGCTTAAAAAGCTTTGAGCGCTTCCAAGATAAACAATATGAAGCCTTTACATTGTATATGTTTAATACATTTATTCGGCATTGGAAGAATCACCTCAGACAATCATTGAACTCATTCATCGACACCTATCATTCTGGGTTGGAAACAGGAGACTTATTTTGGGGGTTGACGTCCTTTGGTATTTATGCACTGCACGCCTTCTGGGTTGGGGAGAATCTAGCAGAAATCGAGCAAAAGATTGTCGAATATCATCAGATTATTAGCAATTTAAAGTACGAGCTTGCGGCTCGTTGGGTTGAGCTAGTCAGGCAGTTATCTTTAAGTTTACTGGGAAAGACAGATGACCCTTGCTATTTGGCTAGCCAGAGCTATGACGAAACATCAATGTTAGCGCATTACTATGCGCTCAATGACAGACCAGCTCTCCATTATTTCTTCTTTAATAAGGCTCATATTTATTATTTATTTAGAAATTACCGAAAAGCAATTGAATGTATTGCTGAGGTGGAAAAGCATTCACGGCATCTTATGATTGGGATGTATACAGTAGTTGTTCACAATTTTTATGATTCCTTAGCCCAATTGGCTATATTTCCTGAAGCTAGGAAACTGGAACAAGAGCATATCATTGAAAAAGTTGCCAAAAATCAAGCAGTAATGAAGAATTGGGCAGATCATGCCCCCATGAATTATCTCCACAAGTTTTATCTGGTTGAAGCAGAGCGTGTTCGCATTTTTGGCAACGATCGCGAAGCCAGAGAACTTTACGATCAAGCAATTAGCCTAGCTCAAGAAAATGAGTACGTTAACGAAGAAGCCCTGGCCTACGAACTGGCAGGGCGGTTCTACCTCTCCAGAAATCAAAAACACCTTGCTCGATATTACCTACAGGATGCTCACTATGCCTACCAGCGTTGGGGGGCTGTTGCTAAAGTTAGAGATCTCGAACAGCAATATCCGCAGTTTTTAGCCAAAGCTAAAACTGATTCTATGCCAACTTACATGAGGGTTTCAACGACCACTAGTTCTGATGAAACTGCATCAGAGGTTTTGGATTTGAACAGTATTCTGAAGGCTTCACAAGCCATTGCCAGCGAGATTGTATTAGATAATTTGCTGGAGAATTTGATGCGGATTGCGATCGAGAATGCGGGAGCACAGAAGGGTTTTCTTCTCCTTTCTGTTTCTGGGGAAACTGAAACACTGGTAATTGAAGCAGAAGGGACAGTAGATTCTGAAACTGTAAAAGTTTTGCAATCTCAGGCAATAGACACCCTGAACTCTGAAACTCACCTGCCGCTACTTTCTACAGCCATTGTTAATTATGTGACTCGTGTTCGCCAAAGTGTTGTCCTCAACGATGCTGTTAGTGAAGGTAAATTTACTCAAGATCCTTATATTAAAGCTGTCCAGCCTAAATCAGTTCTTTGTTCTCCACTACTCAACCAAGGCAAATTGAGTGGCATTTTATATCTTGAAAACAACCTCACTACTGGAGCCTTTACAGAAGATCGTGTGGAACTGCTGCAAACCCTTTCCGCCCAAGCCGCCATCTCCATTGAAAACGCCCGACTTTACCAGCAACTTGAAGACTACAACCGAACCTTGGAGCAAAAGGTAACTGAACGAACCGAGCAATTGCAGCACAAAAATGAAGAACTTAGCCAAACCCTACAAGAACTCAAAACCACACAAAATGAGTTAATTCAATCGGAAAAAATGGCAGCTTTGGGACAACTGGTGGCTGGGATTGCCCATGAAATTAACACCCCCTTGGGGGCAATTCGGGCGGCGATTGGGAATACGGATAAAGCCTTAGAAGCCTCCTTATCTCAACTCCCTCAACTATTGCCCCACCTCAACCCCCAACAGCAAGCAGACTTTTTCCGCTTCATCGAACAAGCTCTGGGTAGTCAACCCCGCCTTAGTACCCGTGAAAAACGCCAAATTAAGCGCACCGTCACCCAACAGCTTCAGGGCCATGATATTGCCAATGCCAAACAACTCGCCCACCTACTGACAGAAGGGGGACTCCATGATAGCTTTGCATCTCAACTGTCATTGCTGCAAACCCCCCAAGTCAACCAAATTGTGCAAATTGCCTACGATATTGCCCGCCTCAACGCCAACAGCCAAACGATTAACAACGCCGTTGAACGAGCGTCGAAAATTGTCTTTGCCCTCAAGAGCTATGCCCGTTCCGATCACCGTGAGGAAAAACAATCATTTCAGATTGTTAACAACATTGAAACTGTCCTGGAACTCTACCACAACTATCTCAAAAAAGGAGTTGAAGTGCGTCGCCACTATCAATCGGTGCCAGAGATTCCTGGCTATCCAGATGAGTTGGTGCAAGTGTGGACAAATTTAATTCACAATGGGATTCAAGCCATGGAGGGTAAAGGTATACTGGAAATCGGCGTGCGCCAGCAAGGGCAAAACATCCTGGTTGAGGTTACCGATTCGGGTTGTGGCATCCCCCCAGACATCCAAGATAAAATCTTTCAACCGTTCTTCACGACTAAAGGGGCTGGGGAAGGGAGCGGTTTAGGTTTGGATATTGTCCAGAAGATTCTCGAAAAACATCAGGGAAGCATAACCTTTGCTTCTGTACTGGGCAAAACGACTTTTACGGTTGCATTGCCCATACAGTAAGTAGGTAGGTGGAGATCGTCATTGGTCATTTGTTATACCCAATCCGAGGAACGCCACCCCTTTTTGGGCAAATTGCCAAAACACTGTAGAGACGTGCCATGGCGCGTCTCTACAATCTAGACATAACCGGGTTATTTATACCGGATAGTATAATGTCCTGACGATTGCCCATCATTGCAATGCTGTAATAGCAATCGTTTCAGGCATTTCTATTCGGGGTGTTTGACCGAACATGATATAACCGACTTAAACAGACTGCACCAGCCTTTCAATTTCCTAACTGATAAAAATATGACTGAAGCCCTAATTCTATGTGTTGATGATGAAAGCGTTATCCTGGAAACCCTCCAGGAGCAAATTAGCCGTCATTTTGGCGCAGAATTTTTGTATGAAGCGGCCGAAAGTTCTGAGGAAGCGCTGGAAATCCTGGAAGAACTCCATCAAGAGGGGGTTAAGATCGTTTTGATTATCTCTGATTGGTTGATGCCCGGTATGCGGGGGGATGAATTTTTAATTTCTGTCCATGATAAATATCCTGATATTACCACGATGATGCTAACCGGACAAGCCGATCAAGCGGCGATCGAGCGAGCCAAGGAAGAAGCAAATCTGTCCCACTGCATTTATAAACCGTGGCGGGAAGAAGAGTTGCTCCAACTCATCACAACAACTTTGGAATCGGAATGAACGAACTAGCCATTCTTCTAGTTGATGATGAACCGATGGTATTGGAAAGCCTTGCTGAAGACTTACTCCGGAACCTGGGTTCAGATTACCAGATTGAAGCCGCTGAAAGTGGTGAAGAGGCTCTGGAAATTCTCGAAGAATTGCAGGTTGAGGGGATAGAAATTGCTGTGGTGATTTCCGATCAAGTCATGCCCGGTATTAAAGGAGACGAACTTCTCTGTCAGATTCATCTTCAGTTTCCACAGGTTTTGAAGATTATGCTGACAGGACAGGCTGAGGCTGATGCGGTTGGGAAGGCGGTGAATTCAGCGAATCTTTACCGCTATATTGCTAAACCCTGGGATGCCATCGATCTGAATCTAACCGTTAAGGAAGCCAGCAATTATTGACAATGGTGGTTTTATTGATAAGTATATTGGCGATGCGATCATGGCTTTGTTTCCTGGAAATGCCGATGACGCGGTGAAGGCTGGGATAGGGATGTTGAAAACCCTGGCTGACTATAACCTAAGCCAAGAACATCGCGATCGCCAGCCCATTGAAATTGGTATTGGCATCAATACCGGAACATTAATGTTGGGAACGGTGGGTGGTTCCTCTCGCATCGACACCACTGTGATTGGTGATGCGGTTAATCTCAGCGCACGCCTAGAGCAGTTGACCAAGGTTTATCAAACGCCGCTGCTGATTTCCGATAACACCTTAGCTTGCCTGAAAGAACCGACGCAGTATGCCCTGCGCTTGATCGATCAAGGACCAGTTCGGGGGAAAACTCAGGCAGTAAGTGTGTTTGAGGTGTTTGAAACCGATCCGACAGACCAAAAGCAAGCCAAGTTGGAAACGAAGCCAATTTTTGAAGCCGCCGTAGTTAACTACTATACCACAGCGATTGAGGCAGCCCAATCCCTAATGGTCTAAATTTTCGATTTTTAGCGTATTCTGACTCTCTCTCATGCTTTTTTCCTCTTAGTCTTTGACTCCATGATTTTACCTTAAAAACGCCCCAAACAATTACTGGGTAAACATTTGGTACTTTCATTTATTTGATTTTATCACTATGAATTTTGTTGAAATATCTGCGGAATGCAGGCTTGATTAAAACAAAAATCAGCAAAAGATTTAAAACTAGGAATCGCTAAAGATTTTTTTCTTTTTTTATATTTTTAGGTATTTCTACTTCTTCTGAACCAATTAATTCTTTTCCTGAATTATCAAACGAGCATGAAAACAAACCAAAAACTATTACAAAACACAGATAAATATATTTTTTTATCATCAGGACAATTACCTCAATGAATTAACATCACTATTGTTTTACTCTTGGCAAGAGGAAGATTAGTTTGTTGTTGATGAAGCTGACGAATCTTGAGTAATCTCATGGTGAGAATGTTCGTAATCATTAAGTATTACACCCTCAAGTAGGGAATGGGGCATTCAAGATAGCAACGAGATGACTAAATATGTCATTGAGATCAGCAGGTAACCGATAAAGGTTGAGGTCTTGTTGAACTTTTTTTTGCTCACGATTCAGTACCCCAAATTGCCAGACATCTCCGGTTGAGACAGCACCATAAAGCAATGGTTCGTTTGAAGTTGTCCATTGGTCAAGGGCGATGAGTTCAACAGCCAGTTGAGTAAAACCTCTGGCGAGGTCAGCATTTTTTGCTTCAATGACTAGAAGATGATACTGAGTATGGAGGTAGTAGTCGAGAGAGCCTTTGAGTTGATCGGAGACGTTAATCGAATACTCAATTCTGAGTTGAGCTTGGGTGTAGTCGATGAGCGCTAAAACAACGGGCGCAATCAGGATTTCTCGACGAGCGGCTTCACTGGTAAGGCTAACATAGGGTAAGCGGCGCTGAATGCTATTCTTAAGTTCAGTTAATTGGTCGAAGTTCGTATTAGACAGGGGTAAGTCAAGACTGATGCGTTGGAGAGAAAAGCCAAATTCAGCTAAGATATCATCTGGCTCATAGTTCATCTCGAAATAATTACGGAAAGTGTAGGACTTTCCGGGTTCAATGATAGGAGATTTAGACATAATGAACTTACCCTAGAAATTGTAATTCACACTAAAATAAAATCCATCATCCTGAGCATTTTCTCCGCGATCATCTAAATCAACCAAGGGCAAGCCATAATCCAGCCGCAGGTTTAAATTGGGTAAGGGTTCCCACAATACACCTAAACCCAACCCCGCAATAAAGGTCTGATCTAGTAATTCATTCGGATTTGTCCCTCGATTCCAAACATAACCGACATCGAAAAACGGCGCTAAAACAAAAGTCGCAATGCCCGATTCATCCCGTTCTAAGGTAATCCGATCTTCTACAGAAATGCGAAATCCATTGTCTCCCGCCCGGACATTTTGCCGATATCCTCGTACCGATTGACCGCCACCAATGACAAATTGTTGGGCAGGTAATAAACTATCAAAGGCTAACTGGAGATCCGCTTGAATAATTAAAAAGTTATCCGGATTGATAATTTGTACTCGCTGGATTTGAGCTAACCAACTGACAAACTGACCATCGGGAAAATCCTGATCAACATCCGAGTTTTCTGTCGCATCAAATAAACCTGTACCAAAACTAAATAGGGAACGGAATGCCCACGCCCCAGAGGTTTGACGTAGGGTATATTCTTGCCCAAACTTAAACACACTGGTGCGACTAACTCCATCTTCATCGGGTCCAAACCCAAACGGTGTTGGTCCAGCAAAGGTAAACGTTTGACCGTCTTGATGGGTAAACCCTAAGGATAAAGCCAATTCTCGACGCGGTGTGCGAATTAAGGGCTGGCGATAGTTAATTTCATAGAGCTCGGATTCTCCTTGGATATCGAGTTCCTGCAAATCTTCTTGAATTACTTCATTCTCATTAAACGATGTTCGCAGTTGCACCGTACCATTCATCGCATTGATTGGCGCACGATAATTAAAATCCCACGTATGGGCACCACCAGCCGTTGTCCGGTTGTATTGTGCCGAAATTTCATCCCCAATCCCGGTTAGATTGAGATAACGGGCATTCGTCGTGAAACGTTCAGCCCCCACACTGGGAGGGGAATAGTTATCAATACCGACACTTCCTTCAAAGGGATCGGCTTCTGATATCCGCACCACGAGAATACTTTGCCCTAGTCCAGTTCCCGCCCTCAAAGAGGCTTCCACATTTTCAAATAACGGATTAACTCGTAACAAGCGCAATTGGTCTTCTAAGGCTCCTGTATTCAGGGGTGTATCCGCCCCCAATCGCACACGCGATCGCACGTAACTGGGATTCAGCCGTCTGGTTCCTTCCACCTGGATCTCTTCCAGACTCCCTTCAATCACCCGAATTTCCACCACATCGGTATCCAGGGTTTCTTCGACCAGAACTGCCCTGGAGGTAATGTAGCCTTGTTCCAGATACAGTTGAGAAATCGTATCCGCTACACTTCTGAGTTCTTCCAGAGTGACAGTATTGCCTTCAATGGGTTCAATAATCGGGTTAAATTCAGCCTCGCCAAAAATCGTACTCCCGGTGACATTAATCTCTTGGACTTGAATCTGCCTCTCTTCCGGCGAGGTGTCATCATTCTGTTTGGTGTTCGCCGCAATCAAACGAATGTCATGGCTACTGGCAACGATTGGCGACTGATTCCGGTTCGGGGAGGATAAAGGTTGCTCAACGACGTTAATCCTGGAAGTGGAGTTAGGTTCCTCTACTTTAATGGATGAGTGTTGTGGGCGTTGCCGAGGGTTAATCGTTTCTGGTGGAGTTGCGGGCAATCGTTCAACCTGCCCAATTACAGACTGAATTGGGGAAACCCGCAGACTCCCGGCTTGCCGATTTTCCGGTTGGAGACGGGCAGGGTGAATCTGAGACGGTGCTAAACTCGCCGCCTGTCGATTTTCCGCTGTTAAGCGAGTGGGATGAATTTGAGTTCCCCGAACAGGGCGGTGATCTGTGGTTGATTCAGAATGACGTGAAGAGTGATTCTCTAAGTTACTCGTAATCACAGGGCTTTCGGGATGATTAGGGTAGGCAACATCTGCCATCCCACCCTGAAGATTAGCCCCCTGGTGACGGAACCCAGAAACGTTGACCCTTGGAAAGACGGTGGGATCATGGGGGGTAGGATTGAATAGATTCCCAGGTACAACAATCGGATCAAAGAGAATCGCTTGCAGCCTATCTATATGTAAAACAATACTTGAGCGTTCTAAACGGGGAGACCTATGTATGCCAGAATCACGAAGCGTGGCGATCGGCAAATGGGTAGGTTTGGGCGGTTGCGGTTTGACCGCTTGGGGTTTGAGATTCGTGGGCTTTCGGGATGTTGATGTAGACGTTGTTGGTTTAACCTTCAACGACTGAGGCTTAGTCGCCGCAGACGGAGTCGGTTTCAGGCGTGAAGCGGGAGACGACTTGACCGATTTACCCTTCACCCTGCCCATCTCGGACGTTTCTCGACTCAGGATTTGACCATCCATCACCCCCTTTGAGGTTGGGTCAGTCAACTTCGACGGTGTTTCACCAAAAGCAATGGTTGCCATACCAATTCCCGTCAGAACTGAAAGCAAACCCACAAAAACATTAAGCTGTAAATACCACTTCATCAAGGTAAAAACTCGACTGTAAACGAGCAAGTACTGCGTGAACCATCAACCTATTGTTGGGAGTATCCCCTAACCCCTTACCGTTATCTCAATAATATGTCCTTTGGGCAAACGACTTGATCGGGAATCTTACCCAGATCTGATGTCGGGGAACAATCAATCTGTGTCCCCAGTTGAGACTGATAGGGTAGACAACTATTCTGAATGCTAATTCTTGCTAGACCCATGGGGAACGCCTTAACTGCCCAAAATAGTTTACCTTACACAAACTACCATGCTCTTAAGCCAAATGTCGGCAATTAGTTTCAGTTATTAACGTTTAATCGCATCTGACGAATGTTCCGGTAAAGTGGTTCGTTCACCATAGTTCAATAGCCGTTCAATTGTTGCCAGCCGATTATCCCACACCTGAACTTGATAAGGGTGGCGAATCCCTTGCTGCTGCATCCATTGGGGGAATTGAGATCGGAACGTGGCGAGGGCGGCTTGGGCGGTTCGCATCAGCGGCGGTGAGGGTGCCATAGCCAGTTGATTGAGCGCCTGATTTAGCTTTTCTGTTTGAGCCACCCATTCAGTAAAGGCGTCTTGATGAATGGCGAGTTGCTCATTCGTGACCAAAAAGTTCCATTCCTGTTGCAGCGCCACAAATCGATCCATGGCAACTTGGAATGGCTTACGGTAAGGAATTGGATCGGTTGAGGTAGATTCCGGTTGACCTTGAGTCTGTTGGAAAATACGATGTAAATTCTCGTTAAGATTCTCAACCGCAAACACAGCATACCCGTTAGCGGGTAAATCCCGCAGCAGTTGGATTTGGTCAACTGCCACAACATCGGGTAAATTTAACAAACGAATCCCTGGAATCAGCAAGACTCGGTTGAGTGTCGATTCCGTGAGTAACGGTTGGGTGAGACTGTGCAACCCTTCGGTATCCAACGCATAAGTCATCGGTACAACCAGATCAATATATCCGTGAAGCGCCCATTCTTCCCAGTTTTGCTGCAACCGTTGCTGACGTTCCGCCGGGGGAAGGGGAAATACGGCAGCGGATAGAATCAAATCCGGACGTTGCGACAACAGACGCGCTGATACCGAGGCGACAAAGCTGTCCACTTGGCGGATACGAAACTCTGTCCATTGCTGCCATAATCTGCGATCGCGAGGATACACCTCAATCGGATCAACCCCGGTTCGTTCCTTAAATTGCTGACGCGCCGCCACCCCATACCCATACGTCTGATTCACTCGCGGATCTTGAAACGGATAGCGAATATAATCCAGTTGAATCCCATCCACATCATAGCGGGTGGCAATTTCCTCCAGCAGCGCCATTAAATACTCCCGTACCTCTGGGTTCGCGGGATCAAAAAATGCCTTTCTGGTATTCGGCGCAAACAAGCGTCCTTGCTGATCAAAAATCGCCCAATCGGGATGCGCCGCTAAAACCGGACCCGGATAATCCAACGGCTGATTTAACAGCGCATTGTGACGCTGATTCGCCGCCGCAAAAATCCACACCCAAGCATGTAACTCCATCCCCCGTTCATGCGCCAACTCCACGGCGGCGTCTAGAGGGTCCCAGCCGCGCACCAGAGGGTTTTGTTCGGGAGCCACCTGACTCGGGTAAATTGGATAACTGGCATTAACAGTTTCAAAGAAAACGGTATTAAATCCTGCCTTTGCCAGGTTATCGAAGAGTTTAACTAAGTCCTGTTTACGCTTTGCCTTGACAATTGTCCCCCGATCTAACCAAATTGCCCGAATTTCTGGTTGGGCAAGTTGACGCTCCATCGGATAATTATCCCAGAGTAGCCGTCGGGCATTAATCCACTGTCGTCGCGCCGCCGTATAGTCCTGTTGCTCAACCGCACCCAGAAAATTTTCTAAGCCAATTCTCGCTTGCGCCAACGCCGAAACCGTGGTTCGATCTGGATGGGAATGCCGTTGATTTCCATGTTCCGATTCCTTGGCACTCATCCCCGCGAAGGACTCAACGCTCTCCTGAGTGAGCAAGCCAACCTCACTGTTATGAGCATCAGCCCTTAATAATGTACTTTCCACCCGACCCATTAAGTTTTCCAACTCCCGACTCATCGCCGTCACCTGATTAGGCGTAAGAGTCCCCCAAGTATTAGCTGGAGTTTGAGCAGGAAGCACCAAGCGATCGCCTTCGCTGGGAACAGGAGTTGGATGAGGTGGGCTGAGGTTAGCTTGGCGTTGTTGATCCCGGCTGATTGGGGATACCGGAGTCGCCGCACAATTGGGTGGGGATGAATTCGGCATCCTTCCCGGCGTCGGCGTAACATTATAATGACTCAGCGCCGCTCGCAGCCAAACCACATCCATCTGGGCGGCGTCTTCCCCATCCACTCCCCAGCGCCAGCCCAAAAAAATCGATTGATCCGTCGTCACCACAGCCGGGGGACTTTCCGGTTGATTCCACACAGCCACCGTTTCAGCATCCAAGCTGGCGGGAATCACCACACCCCCTTGCCGCGTTTCTCCGAATCCCGTATTGGGTATCCAACTTGGGGAAGAAATCGATAATCGTTCCAATCGAGACGGCTGACTCAAACCAAATCCCCAATAGGCACCCAAGAGCGATCGCAAACGATTCCGCACCTCAGGTTGAGATAAAATACCCACAGAACCACTGACAATGACCCGTCCGCCTTGACGCATCCACTCTTGTAGAGTCGCCAGATGTTCGGGTTCTAGGCGTTCAATATTCGGTAAAAAGAGGAGTTGGGGATCTCCGAGATCAGCAATTTGATTAACCCGGCTTAAGTCAACCACACAGTAATCCACACCCGTTGACTGCAAGCGATCGGTAATATCTGACCAATCCGCTTGATTATCCGGACTTTTTACCACCCCTAAGTTGACCGTTTGAGCTAACGCCCTGGGTAATCCTAGCAGGATATTGATTGTTGTCGCGATCGCAATGCCAATCACCCATTTCTTCATAAGCTATCTTGGAAGGGATTTGGAAACCTTGAAGGGGTTTGGGAACCTTGAAGAACCTTGAAGGGGTTTGGTAACCAAACCCCTACTAAACCAATTCATTAACCGGGAAGCGATCCAATAACTGAATGGCTCGAATAGCATTCCGTTTTAAGCCATCCGAGAGGAATGGTACATGAGGAATTTGAGATAGAAAATCGACCGTGCGGCGTAACAATCGCACAATATCCCCTTCATCTAAACTGGTATCTTCACAAAGCTCTGTCCATTCCACACCCAATGCCCATTGCTCAACTAACCCAATTAAATCCCGTTCTAACCAAATCGGCAGAGCCACCTGATAGCGACGTTGGACTCGAAACAACTGATGGCGAGTTTGTCTTAAACTATCTAATGCTTCCAGTACAGGTTCTGAGGGGGGATAATTTGTCCAGCTATCGGGACGCGGGGTTTCCGTAACCAAAGCGCAGGCGCAGGCGGCTAAGTGGTGCGGATCTAAGTGATCAAACACACTAGACATCAACGCTAATCCCAGCCACAGTTCGTTATCCCCGCGAATCGCTGCGGCTGCTTTTCCCAATGATGTCGGCTTGACATCTTCCAGACAACCAAATGCCCTTAAAATTTCGATCAGGTTGAGAAATTCTTGCCAGTGCAGCGCTTGGTTTTCCCGGTACAGGGTTTGACGCTCATTGATTTCCTCTTGTAGGGCTAAACGGCGTTTATGACGCTTAATCAGTTGAGACGGATTCCCCCATTGTCGCACCAGATGATCTTCGAGTTGGGCTTTTACCGCATCCATCCGATGCTGTTGTGCTTCAACTTCAGGTGCTACCATGGGTTCTATATCAGTGGGAATTTGAGCCGCGATCGCTTCCGTGTCTGGTGTACCCCGTCTAGTTTGACCGGGTTTGAGTGTGAGTTCAGCGGGTGGGTTGAGTACCGTTAAATCAATCATCTCTAACCACCCATACACCCCAACCAAATCTGCGGTTGTGGCGATATACCAGCGATTATCGGCACTTAAGCAGACTAAGTAGGGGGATTGTCCCCGCCCTTTTTCCTTCGCGACTAATATCGCCGGAATCGGTTCCGGAACTGGAATATACTTGCCCTTGAGTGAAAGTAGCGTACCCAAGGGCGCTTCGGGGATAATTTGGGCAATTTCCGCCACTTGTGCGGTTTGGGCTTGCCGTTGTAGGGTTTTGAGTAATCGCCGTTCTTCTTTGAGCCGTTCCTTGAGTTTTTCGTATCGCCCCAGGGCGTTTAGGTCAACGGGTGCTAGTTGAATATCTAATTTTGCCAGTTCTGTGGTTAACTCCGTAATTGCTTGTTGCTGGGGTTGGAGGTACAGTGTCGCCAGGTATTGGGCAAAACTGCGTTCCACCAACTCCTTGGCTTCCGGAAGGGTATGGGTTTGGAGTAAATTCAGCACCATACCGTAGTTGGGCGTAAACTGGCTGACTAAGGGGTCAGCCTGACTGGTGGCGAGGTACGCCGCTTCCTTTGCTCCTTCAAACGGCGTCTGTAATGTGACCACATAACCCGTGACATCCATCCCCCGGCGTCCGGCTCGACCTGCCATTTGCAGAAATTCCGATGCTGTCAGCAGTCGGTGTCCGCGATCGGTTCGTTTTGAGAGGGTAGAAATCACGGTGGTGCGAGCGGGCATATTAATTCCCGCCGCTAGAGTTTCAGTGGCAAACACCACCTTAACCAGCCCTAATTGAAACAGTTCTTCTACAAACCCCTTCCAAGCCGGTAAAATCCCCGCATGATGGGCAGCAATGCCGCGATACAGGGGGGCGACTTGCCCCGCCCTACCCGCTTCTGGATTCCGACGTAAAAATTCGTCAATGCGTTTTTTCAATTCAGCCGCTTCTTTGGCATTAACTAGGGACAACTCTCCCAACTCCTCCACCGAGCGATCGCAACCGCGACGAGAGAAAATAAAATAAATCGCGGGTAACATATCCCGTTGCTGGAGTTGCGCCAGCACAAAGGCATTACTGGGGCTTTCTGGGCGTCCCCCCCGTCCTCTCCCTTTGTTGCGTTTCGGTTTTAGACGAGGATTTAACTTCGTTTGGCTAGAGTCCAGCAGAGGAAAAATGCCCTTTGGGTTGGCAAAGCTGAATTGTAAGGGAACCGGTCGAAAGTCGGAATAAATTCGCTCGGTTGCACCATGAACTAAGTTCAACCAGTCCGTTAGTTGATCGGAATTTGCCACCGTAGCGGATAGGGCAACAAGCTGAACTTCTGGAGGACAATAAATAATCGACTCCTCCCAAACCGTACCCCGTTGTCGGTCATTCATATAATGGCACTCATCCAAGACCACCGCTTCCACCCCTTCTAGGGACGTACCAATTTCCCCAATGCGTGTGCCGTAAAGCATATTGCGGAAGATTTCCGTGGTCATCACCAATATTGGCGCGTCCCGATTAATGGAAACATCGCCCGTAACCAGACCCACATTTTCTGCACCAAACGTAGCCCGAAAATCTCGCAGCTTCTGGTTGGAGAGGGCTTTCAAGGGAGTAGTATAAAAAACTCGCCCTCCTCTTGACAAAGCGCGGTAAATAGCATACTCCCCAATCAACGTTTTCCCAGAACCTGTGGGCGCACAGACAACAACCGAGTGATTCGCATTCAGCGCCGCGATCGCTTGGAGCTGAAATTGATCCAGAGGAAACGGAAACAGATTTTTGGGGTCAAGTTCTATCTTCGGGGTCGAAACGTTCACACTCGCTCTTTCCAATAGGTGACGACAGGGGGACGGGACGAAAAACACTGTACCCAACTGAGTTCAGTGTGCAGTAGTTCTATTTTGACATCCTCCTGAATGGATTCCTGACATTGGCATACTAATACGGCTCTGATATAGCGCTAAGTAGGTGGACTTTCATGAAAGTTAACGGTTGAGATTAGGGAACATCCCCCATCTCCCTCATCTCCCCAAGCCCCCGCCCATCCTACTCCCAATTTTAGAGTTAGAAGCTGTTTGCTATTTTCTGGACACATCTAGACATTTCTTCCCGTTTGGGTACTTTTCACGCATAGCTGTAGCCGTCCTTTCGATGAATGGGTTTTTCGACATATTCGAGTTTGATGCCAATCCGTTTTTTGCCAGTTGTCGGATAGATC
>NZ_JAVKBY010000144.1:0-6956 GCF_040222985.1 Coleofasciculus sp. F4-SAH-05 | reverse complement strand
TTAGCACCCCTATATCGGCAACAACTGGATGCCGCGCTGCAACGAGGCATGGAACAAGGATTGCAACAAGGCATACAACAAGGACAACGACTGATTATCGAAAACCTCCTCCAGACTCGTCTGGGACAGTTGACCCCCACCCTGACTGCTTTAATTACTCCCTTATCGGCATTACCCCCTCAGCAATTAACTCCGTTTCTCCTGCAATTATCTCAACTTGAAAACAGTGAATCAGGCATTCAACAAGCACAGCATTTCATTGTCGAAAATTTGCTTCAAATTCGATTTGGAGAATTGGATGAGCAACTCACCGCACGGGTCACTTCTTTATTAGCATTACCCCCCCAACAGTTAAGCCAATACCTGTTGCAATTATCTCAGGTATCCCGTGAGCAACTCTTAGCTCGATTTCCCTAAGCCAGTCCTTAGATCGGCGTCAACGACGAACCGTGCGATCGCAGGTTGTTCCCATTCCCGTCAATTTTATCGGGCGCACGTCGGTGCGCCCCTACCTGCGGGTGACAAACGGTGCGATCGCCTGTTCCATACCCTGTCAACAAAGATGGTGTGATCGGGTAACACAAATTACAAACTGTCCTGTGGTTCGGGTTCGACATCGGGAACCTTATTTAAAACCTGTTGAAATTTATCCCAACGTCCCTGTTTTGCTTTTTCTTCGATATAGTCTTTAGTCATCCAAGCAGATACTTGAGCCGATAGAGCAATAGTTACCAGTTGTTCTACAGAAATATGCTCCCGCTTGGCTAAAGCTTCAACTTGTTGATACAAGGTATCAGGAATGGTCGCGTTTAGATTCATGATTCAATTTCTCCGACAATTTGTAAAAACTCTTTAGCAGTAACGAGTTGAATACCAAACGTTTCAGCGATTCGTAAGTCTCTTTTATTATACGTGATGATAAAATCCGCTTGGCATTCTACTGCTAGATCGATCAAAAAGTCATCATCAGGGTCAAGAGCCGCAGGTCGCCAGAGATAAAATATTGTACGACAATTAGCAATAGCGCAGATTGTGGAAACGACGGTGTTAATATCGTCTAGACTCAACCCTAATTGAGTCCTTTCTTTTTTCAGAACCTCCTCATATTCAAAAATGAGAGCCGTCGAGACATTGAGTTGCCAGCGTTGATTATTCAGGAGAGTGAGTAATTTGTAAGAGGCTCCTCGATTTGAGCGTAAACCAGCAAGAAGCACATTTGTATCAAGGACAATCTGATAGGGAGGCATTTCTAATTGGGTCACGGGATGGACGTTGAAAATCTAAAGATATCAGTGATCGCGTCTACGTGCGATCGCCTGTTCCCTTCTGGTCAATTCAATCATGCGATCGCCTGTTCCATTTCCGTCAATTGTATTGGGCGCAAAGGTTTAAGCCGAAGGCGACCCGACCATCTGTAGGGGCGGGTTTCACCGATAACCTGTCAACCAAAACAGGTAACTTATGTAAACCCGCCCTGTTTGTAGCGTTGTTAATGAATAAAGGCGGGTTGCTTCTACAAAGTGCGATCGCTTTCTTTTCTCCAACTCCGGTAAGATAGACAGCTACACTCGTAGACTATCCCCATCCCTCAATGACTCGATTCCCCCACGACCAATTCGCCAAAGACTTTCTTGACCAACTCTTATCTCCTATAGGAACCGTTGAAACAAGTCGGGACATTGCTGGGGAAGTGCGACAGGTTGACGTTTACTTCACCCCCACTTCTGTGCCAAATGACTACCAAACCACCCTGGGACTTTTAGGACGCCTAGCCACAAAACCTGCCGTATTTGAACCCTTTCGCAACGCCGTCACCCCCAGTCAAATCCGCAGTTGTCTGTCTAAACTATTTGACCTACATTCAGAGCTAGAACGAGGCGTCCGACGGAAAAATACCTCCATCAACGACAGTGAACTCCCCCAACTATGGATTCTCACTCCCACCGCTTCAAGCCGATTATTAGCCGGATTTAGAGCCATAAATGATGAATCTAACTGGCTCGAGGGAATCTACTTGATGGGAGAATCATTCAAAACAGCCATTGTCGTCATCCACCAACTTCCCCGTACCCCAGAAACCCTGTGGCTGAGACTTCTCGGAAAAGGTAGAGTCCAACAGCAAGCCATTGAACAGATCAGCGCATTACCAGAAGACCATCCATTGCGGCAATCTGCGCTAGATTTATTGTATAACTTGCAAATCAACTTACAAACCCATCAAAACTTAGGAAAACAGGAGAGGGAGTTAATTATGGCATTAGCACCCCTATTTCGGCAACAACTCGACGCCGAGCGGCAACGAGGCATGGAACAAGGCATACAGCAAGGTATACAGCAAGGTATGCAGCAAGGTATGCAACGAGGCATAGAACAAGGCATAGAACAAGGCATACAGCAAGGCATACAGCAAGGTATGCAGCAAGGTATGCAGCAAGGTATGCAACGAGGCATAGAACAAGGCATACAGCAAGGACAACGGCTGACTATCGAAAACCTCCTCCAGACCCGTCTGGGACAGTTGACCCCCACCCTCGCGGCTTTAATTACTCCCTTATCAGCATTACCCCCTCAACAATTAACCCCATTTCTCCTGCAATTATCTCAACTGGAAAACAGTGAATCAGCAATCCAACAAGCACATCATTTCATTGTCGAAAATTTGCTGAAAATTCGATTTGGAGAATTGGATGAGCAACTCAGCGCACGGGTCACTTCTTTATTAGCATTACCCCCCCAAGAGTTAAGCCAACTCCTCTCACAACTACCGCAGCTATCCCGTGAGCAACTCTTAGCTCGATTTCCTATAGCCAGTCCTTAGATCGGCGTCAATGACGAACCGTGCGATCGCTCCCTTGTTCCTATTCCCGTCAATTTTATCGGGCGCACGGGGCGTGCGCCCCTACAAGGATCGCTTGTTTCCTTGCGGTCAATGGAATCGTGCGATCGCTCCCTTGTTCCTATTCCCATCAATTTGATTGGGCGCACGTCTGTGCGCCCCTACGTGCGGGCAACAAACGGTGCGATCACCTGTTCTCATCCGGTCAATTGAATCATGCGATCGCGCCAATCTTTCTTGTTCCCTCCCCTCGAAGGGGAGGGTTAGGGAGAGGTCAGATCAAGGTATTGCTTTGTTGATTTAGTATTGGGCGACCCGATCAAATTAAATGGATTGGAGTTATTCATTAATGCAGGCGGATCGCCCCTACCAGGATCGCCTATTCCCTTCCAGTTAATTCCATCATGCGATCACCTGTTTCCTTCCAGTCAATTGAATCATGCGATCGCCGGTTGTTCCCATTTCCATCAATTGTATTGGGCGCAAAGGTTTGAGCCGAGGGCGACCCGAACCAATTGAATGGATTGGAGTTGTTAATTAATACAGGCGGGTCGCCCCTACAAAAATCGCCTGTTTCTTTCTGGTCAATTCCATCGTGCGATCGCTTGTTTCCTTTGGGTCAATTCCATCACGCGATCGCACCCTTATTCCCAGCAAGCGCCAATCTTGTTCCCTCCCCCTTCGAGGGGAGGGTTAGGGAGGGGTCAGATCAAGGTATTGCTATCTGCTGATAAAACGCCTCCAAACCAGCCACACAAGCTCTATCCTCATAGAGATAGTCAAGCCGCTGTGCCATACGTTCCCCGATTTCCTGTCGCCAAGCCGAGTCTATACCCAACCTTACCGCAATTTCCACATAATCTACCTCATTCTCAGCAATTGTCTGTGTCACCCCCAGCATTTTCAGAAAGCTATACGAATGACGACCCCGCATAAATTCCCCAGGACAGGTAACAATAGGCAGACAACAGGCGATCGCCTCTAAGGTTGTATTCCCTCCAGACCAACAAAATGTATCCAAATAAACATCAGAAAGTAAGTTAATCATTAAATAGTCTAGCCGTTCGGGAATAGCACGAAACACACAATACTCTTCACTCCTCAAACCCACTTTGGCAAAAGCCCGATTTAAACGCGGCTTCAATAAATCACCCCGCAGAAACAAGAACTGAGCCTGAGGAACCCGACGGGCAATTTCCGCCAATATCCAATCATATTGAGGCAGATATTTAAACGGCGCTTGACAACACAAATAAATCACCGCATCCTCCCGAAGCTGAAAATCTGAACGGGACTTAACTCGTGGCGGAATATACGGTTTAGGATAAGCCACGCCAATATTTGGCAAACGAATCAACCTCTCCGAATAATGATCTTGTGCCTTTTCCGGTTCCATTAACTCACTCGACAAAAAGTAATCAATCGTCGGTAATCCTGTCGTCACCGGATGACCCCAAGCCACACACTGCACGGGGGCTAATCGTAGACTCCCCATTTGCCTAATTTGCGGGTCCATCCCAATTTCTGGAAAAACGAGAATATGAAGTTGATCCCGAAGGATTTGTTCACAAACGTCTTCGAGATTACCCGGACTATGGTAAAATACATCACTGTATTCTTGGAACTGTTGGGTAACAGCATCCGGCGTATTGCCCGTATAGTAACAATAGATCTCAAAGCGGGTGCGATCGCAATAACGTAACCAGCCAGTTAACCAAAGGGTGCCACTGTAAGCGTGAAGATAAGCGGAAACGTAACCAATCCGAATTTTATCATTTGCCCGAAGCGGTGGCATAGAAACAGGAACCACCCATTGCGGATAGTTGGCTGCCATAATTTTATGGACTAATTCTCCATACTGAGATTGCAGTTCTCGATCATTTTCAGCTTGATAGGGCAAATAAAAGTTAGTCAGGCTACCTATCCCTACCAGAGCATTCTTTTGATTTTCATCGGTTTCTAGAGAGGTTTCCTGGATTAATGCTTGCAGTCCTCTGATGAACTCTTGCCGATAGCCAACAATTTCCGCTTGATTATTATATATTATCGGTAAAAGCAAGTATTTGAGGATTTTAAACCTATAATTACTAGGAAATAATTCTGAAGCAATCTTCGCTCGGTTTCTTGCCTCTTGAATACGACCCCTAGCGTGCAAATTCATGATTAACGAGAAATGCAGCTTACCTTCTTTCGGGTACAATTCAATTCCCTGAGTAAGACGACTAATCGCAGCATCAGTCAACTGTAAATATCTCAAACATTCACTCAACCGCCAATACAGTTCAGCATCTCCCAGCCCAACTGCCAGAAATTTTTCATAGCACTCCTTAGCCGCTTGCCATTTTCCCTGTTGAAATAACCCATCCCCCAATTCCTGCCAAAAAAACCTAGCCTCTTTCTGACTCAAGCTTGCTAAATCATAGGCAGGAATAGATTCAGCGTGAGCGTGGGAAATTGCCGACTGATTTTCACAATGCAAAACCAGTCTAGCTTGAAGATGAGGCAAAAGATCCTGCCATTCACGACAACTCAGCGCTCCCATGAGTACAATTTCCGCACCCTCAGTAACCTGGAAATCTTCTGCCATCAAAAGATGCATGGTCACACCAGACAAAAACAGTTCAGCATCATCCTGAGCAATGGTACTCGTATCAATCAACAAGGTGATATACCGACTCGCCAGATGAGTCGCACTCATCCTGACCACCTGTTGTAAATCGCGTTCCAAGACCTCCTCAGATTGAGTCCAATCGGGAAAGAGAACGAAATTGATATCGTTGAGATTAATCAATGGTGATTGCTATCCTTGCGACCCTATCAACGTCCAGACTATCAACCCAGGCACTCTCTCTAACTTACCCACTTCTGTACCTAGAGCGATCATCTGACTTCAGCAAGGATGCAAGCCGGGGTTGTCCACGCGCCAACGACAAACAGTGCGATCGCCTGTTCCCTTTGGGTCAATTGAATCGTGCGATCGCCTGTTTCCTTCTGGTCAATTCAATCGTGCGATCGCAGCCTGATTCCCAGCAAGCGCCAATCTTGTTCCCTCCCCTTCGAGGGGAGGGTTAGGGAGGGGTCGCGTCAAAGTATTGCTTTATTGATTAAGTTTTGGGCGACCCGATAGTTTGTCGGGGCGGGTTTTACCGATAACCTGTAAGCCAAAACGGGTAACTTATGTAAACCCGCCCTGTTTCTAGCGTTGTTCATTCATGCAGGCATCTCGCCCCGACAAGGTGCGATCGCTTTCTTTTCTCCAACTCCGGTAAGATAGACAGCTACACTCGTAGACTATCCCCATGCCCCAATGACTCGATTTCCCCATGACCAATTTGCCAAGGACTATCTTGAGCAACTCTTATCCCCCATCGGAAACGTTCAAACCAGTCGCAACATTGCTGGAGAAGTGCGCGAGGTTGACGTCTTATTTATCCCCACCTCTATCTCAAATGACTACCTCCTCTCACTGGGACTTTTAGGGCGCTTCGCCACAACCTCCGCCGTCTTTGAACCCTTTCGCAACGCCGTTACCCCCAGTCAAATTCGCAGTTGTCTTTCTAAACTGTTTGACCTATATGCTGAATTAGAACGACGCGCCAGACGGGAGTCTACTTCCCTGAACCCTAGTGAACTCCCCCGACTATGGATACTTACCCCCACCGCCTCAACCCCCTTACTCGATAGCTTTGGCGCCTTGGGCGATGAACAAAACCGGTTCAATGGACTCTATTTTCTTCACGAGGCGTTCCGAACAGCCATCGTTGTCATCCACCAACTCCCTCGTACCCCCCAAACCCTCTGGTTGAGACTTCTAGGAAAAGGTAGAGTCCAACAACAAGCCATCGAGGAAATCACCGCATTACCTGAAGACAGCCAACGGCGGCAGTCTACGCTAGAGTTATTGTATAACTTGCAAGCCAACTTACAAGCTAACCAAGACCAAAAATTAGACACAGAGGAGAGGGAGTTAATTATGGCGTTAGCACCCCTATATCGGCAACAACTGGATGCCGCGCTGCAACGAGGCATGGAACAAGGATTGCAACAAGGCATACAACAAGGACAACGACTGATTATCGAAAACCTCCTCCAGACTCGTCTGGGACAGTTGACCCCCACC
>NZ_JAVKBY010000141.1:0-22958 GCF_040222985.1 Coleofasciculus sp. F4-SAH-05 | reverse complement strand
GTAGCCAAGTCAACCGATAAGTCATCGAATCTTTGCGAATCTGCCAAGACAAGCGGCGTGGCTGTTTACAGCAGTTGAAACCATCGGCGCGAAAAGACGCAACAATCCTGTCGCCTTCAGCTTGCAGGCGAAGCCATTGAGTGTGTTTCATTGTTATTATTTGAGTTAGTGTTTTTTAGCTAAGGGCGATCATGCACAAACAATATGCGATCGCCCCTTATTTCAGGTAAGGCTTAAAAGTAGCTAGCCCAACCCCGCCGTGGAATCAATTCCACGGCTCATAGCTCAAGTCCATTGAAATGGACTCAAAGCCCCCTCAAGCTAGCCGCATCACCTGTTGCAGCATGAACTTTCAGCGTCTGGCGCTGTCTTGCTCCCTACACTTTGTAGAAAACCAAGTTTGCTATACGCTTCATAGAGTGAGGAAGGGGAAACGAAACAGGAAAACTACCTCCAGAAAGTTTCCCCATCCTTGCTCATGTTGTTTAACTCTACAAGTTGTAGAGTCACTTAAGATGGTAAACGATAGAAATCAAAATATCAACCCTAATGTGCCAAGCTTAAAAGAAATTCGCCTACGCTTGGGTTTGACCCAAGAGGAATTCGGGAAAGCACTAGGAATGGCAGCGAATACAATCAGCCGCCACGAACGGGGGCAACACAAAATTAGGTTTTCTGTGAGTCAGGTTAAACGCCTGAAGGAACTCCTAGAACAAGCGGGAATGTCAATCGACGACTTACCCGACGATATTGATTGAGACGGTATCAGTTCATCGGGTGTCTCAAGACTAGGTAGCAACAGCGATAAAGTAAGACTGAGAGAGAGAGTGCGATCGCGTGTTTTGGGATGAGGAGTGCGATCGCTCCTCAATCCTTCCCAGGTTACCCAACAACATAACTGTAGGGGCTTCCTGGCATACGCCCATCAAATTATCGTTTAGAACCGCAACCTTAGAGGGCGCAAGCCTTGCGCCCCTACCAAAATGGAATACAAGTCATTCTTGAGCGGTAGAAGTCACCGCATCCGCATCGAAAACTACCTCAAACTGTGCATCAGGCATCCACCTTGCCAGAAAGTGCTGGTGATTCTGGGCTTCAGTGCGACTGTAGAAACGGGCAACCGTATAATGTTGAGCATTTGGCAAAAGCCTCACCAGTGTCCAATGATAATGCTGTTGATTCCAAAAGCTAGGGTTAGACTGTGGGGAGGGTTCGGTTGTGCGATCGCATCCCCGATGCTCCAAGATAGAATGAATTATCGCTAAAAGTCTCTCTCGCTGTGGCGTCCCATCATTGGGTAACAAACTCCACTCGTTGAGTGGCGCGGGTAGCCAAGTCAACCGATAAGTCACCGAATCTTTACTAATGTACCAAGACAGGCGGCGTGGTTGTTTACGGCAATTGAACCCATCGGCGCGAAAAGACGCAACAATCCTGTCGCCTTCAGCTTGCAGGCGAAGCCATTGAGAATGTTTCATTGTTATGATTTGAGTTAGTGTTTTTTAGCTAAGGGCGATTAGGCATAGACAATATGCGATCGCCCCTTCTCTATGGAAGGCTTTCTCAGGACTTACGTACGAGGCGATTGAAATCGCAGCTACACATAAGGGCCGTATAGCCTCATGCTTGAACATGAGAGCAACGCGCTTCGTGTGAGAAACTACCTATACAGAGACAGGGAAACAAGAAGTATCGGGACTTCTAATAGTGTTTCCCCCGTCAGTTTTTTGCTGTCAATGCACCACTGTGGTGCATTACTAGGTATGATAATAGACGATCAGAATCCAGATTTCAACCCCAATGTGCCAACTCTTAAACAAGTTCGTGAACGCTTAGGTATGACCCAAGAGGAGTTTGCAGATGCACTAGGATTATCGCGAAACACGATTAATCGGTACGAACGCGGTATACACCAGCGCATTGCTCTTTCTGTGGGTCAGATCAAACGACTCGTCGAACTCATGAAGCAAGCAGGATTATCAATAGAAGACTTACCTGACGATATCGATTGAGGCGATATCAGTTCATCGGGTGTAGCAACAGCGATAGAGCAAAACTGGGAGTGGAGAGTGCGATCGCCTCTCTAATCAGATTCAGTTTTGAGCCACTTCGCTGAGTGCTTCATGAATCACATCATCACTCACGCCGCGACGCTTTAGACTAGCAATTAAAGCAGAAACCGTATCTCCTTCTAATCGCTCAAGATCAGCTCGTAACCCCTGACCAATATAGGCGCGAATTAAGGGTTGATAACCCGAAAAACCCAGTAATGGAGCCACCCGCTTAAGATCCTCGACCACATCTTCAGGAATGCGAATAGTGATACTGGTCATTGGACGGTTTTTATCCAATCGTTTTTTCAAAGCTTCAGTTTTCATAGTATTCACGCTCCTTTTTTGTTGCTTTACGAGCCGAAATAACCCGAATCATGTCATCATCCCGCTCAATATGAACTACATACAGGAGATTCCAGCGCTTATCCAAACCAATGACAGCATCTCGCGCTTCATCATTGCGACTCGCATCAACGACAACTAAAAAGGGATCGAAGAAAGCTTCTGTAGCCTGTTGGAAGGTAACACCTTCATGCTTAGAAGAATTTTGCCGTGCCTTCTGTTCATTCCAAACAAAGGTAATGCCGTTGAGTACGAAATATACGTCCATGTCTCTAAGTGTAGGCAGGATGTATTTACATCGTCAATACGCTGTCAACTGAGTTGACGGGAATGTCAATTGAGGACTTACCTGATTATCGTATAGTATGCGTATAGTACATAATTACTCTTAAGACTAGACAGCAACAGGGATGGAGTACAACTGAGAGGGGGTGTGTGATCAGCTTAGAGGCGTGCGCTCCCTTGCATCGCGTTTTTTGGGGTAAGAAGTATTATTTAACTTCTAACCCCTATCAGCTAGCGGATAAACATGGCAATATTTAGCAAGACTGCCGATAACGTGCGGCTGTGGCAGCGATAGAACCAACGATTAAGGCAAAACTTATTAGCATAGTGGGTTGGGACGTCGGACTATCATCATGATTAGGATTATGCTCAGGAATATGAGGCATAGTGCTAATGGGTAATCTTCTATTTGCCTCATTTACTTGAGCGGAAGCGTCATGGGTAAGTGTATTTATTGATGTGGTGGTGTTATCAAAGGAAATAGCTGAGGCTTGTACCGCGTTGGCTGAAACAAAGCCGGACATGAGGGTAATGCTGGTAGCGAGTAAGCTGGAGCTTAGGAGACGTAAAGGTAGTTGTTTCATGTTTAATAGAGGGGGAATAGGTTTAGAAAACTTAGGGGACTCTGGCTTAAGAACTTAATAAGTAGTAACCCCTTATAGTTTTCTACTTTACTGAATCTGTGATTGTCTTGTCTATAGAGATTGAATGATTTTACAAAAGATTCAGCAATTCTTATAGATTTGTAAAATATAAGTAAATATGAATTGAAGTTTAATGTATGTTGAAAAAACGATAAATTTTAAAGTCAAGACAAGTAAATTTATGCCAATTATCAACTTATCGCCAAAACCTTTGATATACCGTAGGGTGGGCATTGCCCACCGGGAGTACCAGCCTTAAGTCAGTGACATTCAACTTAGTTTAACGTCGCGCTTTCTTTAAATCTCGCAGCAACGATTCAGCCTGCTTGACACCATCGCGATTGTCCTGACGCCGGAAGAGATCACGCGCTTTTTCTACAGCCGTAATCGCTTCTGCTATGCGCTCTCGTCCTTTTAACGCTAATCCTAGATTGTAATAGGCTTGGGCATCTTGGGGCGCAATTTCAATCAAGCGCCGATAGGCAACAATGGCTTCTAGGTAATTTCCCTCGGTGAGTAAAATATCACCAATAGCGGCTTGCGCTTCAACTAAGTCTGATTGAACCGCCACGGCTCTTTGAAAGGCTTTCAATGCACCGACAAAATCTTCTTGATCTCGGAGAATTTTGCCAATTTGCAGATAAACTTGACTATTATTGGGTTCTAATTTTGCCGCTCGGTCAAAAGCCTTCAGTGCGGTGTCGATATCGCCCTGACTTAACCAAGCCATGCCCAATGTAAGCTGAATATTACTATCCAGAGGTGATAAGGTTTCGGCTTGTTGGAGTGCCTTAATTGCTTCTTGGGGACGCCCCTGCTGGAGAAAAACCCTACCCAGCAACTGGTGTGCCTGAGCATTCTTGGGTTGAAGACTGATGACTTGGCGGTAAACTTGGATGGCGCCGTCATAGTCCTTTTGACGCAGGAGGACAACCCCCAATCCCCAATAGGAATTAATATGGTTGCTTTCAAGTCTCAGTGCTTGACGATATGCCCCAGCCGCTCCTGCATTGTCTCCGGCATTGGCTAAACTGTAACCGAGAGCATACTGAAATTCCGCATTATTCGGTTCCAGGGCAATTGCCTGTTGATACGCTCTAGCCGCTTCTCGGAAGTTTCCCTGACGCGCCTGGAGATAACCGATTCCGGAGAAAATCTTGGCATTATCTCGATCTAGATTAGCCGCTTGTTGATAGGTTGCGATCGCCTGAGCATAATTTCCCGCATCCACTAAGTCTCGCCCTTGGCGGAGTAACTCACGCAGCCGCTGTTGTTCCGGCTGTAGCTGGCTAACTAGCTGTGGTTGACTGGCGTGAGCCACAGGGCTTAGGGTTATCGTCAGCCCGGTGACGAATAGACTACTCACTAGAAATAGAGTCGGCTTGAACACAGCTAATCTTCTCGTCGCGATTGAGTGTAATGGTTTTGGTTTACGCCAACCAGAGCTAGACATCAGGACATCCTCAAGAGGCATAGGTTAGGGTTCAGTGCCAGTTTTAAGAGCAGAAATTTTGACCAAAGAGGATTGTAACAGAGAAAACCCATAACTTTAACCCAATTAAGAAAGACTCTTCTATCTATAGACTTAGCATGGCAATCTTTATTGTTGCTTGTGCTTGCTTCATCAGCCGTCTTCAGTCGAATTTTACTGACTGGTATGCTGGTGGGCAATGCCCACCCTACGGTAGAGCAAAGGTTTTGGCGATCTCACAATGCTTCTTTGAGCGTGCCATTCGTCTTAAGTTTCGATGGGCAAGACACAATGGAGGATAGGGGGAATTTTTTCCTCAATTGTAGGTAAAAACTTAAGTGAACAGGATGAATACAACAACCGTCAATCCTTTTTTAGCGGGGAATTTTGCCCCAGTACAGGACGAAATCACAGCGGATGAACTAACCGTCATTGGTGAACTTCCCGCCGACTTATCCGGGATGTTTGTCCGCAATGGTCCGAATCCTCAGTTTCCCCCTATCGGTCACTATCACTGGTTTGATGGCGATGGGATGTTACATGGGGTGCTTCTTAGCAATGGTACAGCATCTTACCGCGATCGCTATGTCCGGACTCCAGGGTTTGAGAAAGAGCGAGAAGCGGGTCATCCTATCTGGACAGGGTTAATGGAACCTGCTAAGGAGGAGGAATCCCCACCCTCGTTTAAAAATGTTGCGAATACCTCTGTTATCTGGCACGCGGGTCATTTTCTGGCGCTGTGGGAAGGGGGAGAACCCTACGCGATTAAGCTTCCGGAGTTAGAAACGATTGGTGCTTATACGTTCGAGGGCAAGTTAGCATCTCCATTTACGGCGCATCCCAAAATTGATCCCGTCACGGGCGAAATGATGTTTTTTGGCTATTCTCCCATGCAGCCACCGTTCTTAACCTACAGCATTGTTTCGCGATCGCGTGAGCTGGTGCGTACTGTGCCAATTGACTTGCCAGAACCGGTAATGATGCATGATTTTGCCATTACCCAAGATTACACCCTGTTCATGGATCTGCCGATGGTGTTTAACCCCCAGGGAGAATCAATGCTTCAGTTTAAACCTGAACGTCCCAGTCGGTTTGGTATTGTTCCCCGTCATGGTGATAATAGCAGTATCCGTTGGTTTGAGAGTCCGTCCTGCTTTGTCTTCCATACCTTGAATGCCTATCAGGAAGGGGATGAGGTGGTGCTGATTGCCTGTCGGATGAATTCAACAAGCGTGTTAACCTCTGAAGAGGCTAAGCCTGAAGCTGACTCAGATAAGCCTCGGCTGTATCAGTGGCGGTTTAACCTTCGCACAGGCACAGTGCAGGAAAAGCCATTAGATGAGCGCATCTCGGATTTCCCCCGCATTAATGAACAGTTAATCGGACGTAAAATGCGCTATGGTTACACGGCAAAGATGGCAGATAATCCGATGCCGTTGTTTGAGGGCGTGATTAAATATGATTTTAGTAATGGCACGTCTCAAGTTCACAACTATGGGGCAAAACGTTATGGCGGTGAGGCGGTATTTGCGCCGCGTCCAAATGGAACGGCTGAAGATGATGGCTGGCTAGTTACGTTTGTCCATGATCATAATTCAGACACCTCTGAACTGGTGGTTTTGAATGCCCAAGATTTGACGGCTGAACCTGTGGCGCGGGTTTTGATGCCTCAACGTGTTCCTTATGGGTTTCATGGGACTTGGGTAACTCAAGCACAGTTAACTCATTCAATTTAAGATTAGGTAAGGGCGGGTTTTGTTGAAACGTTATCGGTAAGCCCATCTTTTTAACGGCTAAACCCGCCCCTACAGGGTGAATGTCTTGAGAGTTATAGCAACCGCCATAGCGGTTAGGACGCATCATTTGGTAGAGACGTTGCATGCAACGTCTCTACCACAGTTCCTTTGTTTTAATCGATGTGTCTACTGCTATATGTGCTTCAAATTTCATATTCCCCTTTATAACCAGGACATTTTACCAACATCATAAATCTGTTATCTGGGATAGTTATTTGTCATTTGTCATACTCAAGGGAGCGAGAAGCAAGCTACGTCTTATGTAAAGAATTGAATAGAGTTGGATTTACAGCGCTTTGCAAGTAAGTGAGGTACACAGACACAGACAGATCCCCGACTTCTCTAAGAAGTCGGGGATCTTGCTTAGATACTGTACCTAATCACTACTGATCTGGATCGATACCGTTGGAAAGTAACAATTCTTTAAGACGCTGCGATCGCTGTTGTTCAGATTCAGCGCGTTGTCGTTCAGATTCAGCACGTTGTCGTTCAGATTCAGCACGTTGTCGCTCAGTTCCAAGTTCTCCTTGAGCAACAGCCTCCCGTTCAGTTGGGGTTAAAATCCAATTACCTTCAGCATCGTACCAACGTAGCCATAGACGATTAATTCCTTCGTATTCTCCTGACCACAACCCCAAACCTAATTCTAATGGGGGAATCCAAATCCTCGGTTCCGTTAACTCCAACTCTTGGTAAAAACCCCCTGTAAGGGCAAAACCTCTTAAGCGATCGCGATAGCGGTCAAATACAATATAATAAGGAACGCCGATAATCTGCTCATATACTTCCCATTTCGTCGGCGGTTCGCTACTCAGGCGTGTGGTTCTACCCAAGTCTTCTTTTTCTGTTCCCGGTGACAAGAATTCCACTATCACCGTTGGACGTACCAATTCTTGCCACATCACATAACTTAATCGTAAATCCTGATTATCATAAAGTTTTGGCACTCCGACCACCCCAAACCAATCGGGTCGTTTATACCAAGAATAGTGACGCACATCGTAGTAGAGGTTCATATCCCCAGCACTAAATACCTCATCGGGTGGGTAGTTACTAGGACAAAAGGTGAGACTGAGTAAAGGGGGTTGGCGGTAGTGGAATTCGTCAGGCAAACCAGGTTCCTCCGGATTTTCGCTAGGTAAATCATACATCGTGGGCAGGGTTTCTCTGGGAGAACGTGGTGGTTCACTTTGCTCGACTGGGTATTTGAATGGTTTGATTGGCATGACGTATTGCCTCAAGACTTTACAATCTATGATAATTCGGTCAGTCTAGTGCAAGCAGGCAGAATGCTCTAGAGTTTCTGTTAGCGTAGCATTTATTGTTTTCTTTGAATAAGAGCTGGTTTTGTTGAGTAGTTATCAGTAGCAAACTTACCTGAATGGCTAAACCCGACCCGAAGATTTACGGATTACCCAGCATAGGTAACCAATGTAGCGGATGTTCATTAAATTATACATAACAATGGATAAATGATTAATGAATGGGTTTTCTGGTGTTCACTGAGTTAATTCCAGAAGGGTTGGAAGGAGGGCGTCGCCAGGAAACGGGAATTATTATTGCGTCGGGGTTTTTGCTGATGATGTTGATTCATACGTTGGTTTAATTGGTCATTGGTCATTGGTCATTTGTCCTTCGTCATACTTGCGAAGCGAGTATGAGCAATGACGAGCCTCGCATTAACTTTAATTGTTACCATCTACTTAGCGTTTTTATATCGACGTAGCCCTTTATCCAATTCCATTGCCCAAATCACAATCGTACTCATGGCGAGACTGATGCCTAAATCATACAGTGACAACCCTGTGGTATTAAAAATATCCTGTAAGAATGGGACATATACCACCGCCAGTTGTAATAAAAAGGTTAAAATAACCGCGCCTAACAATGGCTTGTTGGACAGTAAATTTAAAGTAAATATGGATTCTCGCTCCGATCGCATGCTTTCAGCTAAACCGATGCGAGAAAACGTCAATATACTAAATACCATCGTCTGCCAAGCCGCTTGACCTGTAAACCAATAGTGATAATCGACGACCAATAAAACAAGTCCCAGAAGTAACCCAATCCAAACAATATCTCGACCAACGCCCCGACTAAAGACACTTTCTTTGGGATTATGAGGTGGGCGGGACATGATATTCGGCTCCGCTGGTTCGACGCCTAATGCCAAGGCTAACAATCCATCAGCCAATAAATTAATCCAGAGGATTTGTAAAGGAAGCAATGGTAAAGGCATCCCTAAAAATGGTGCTAATATAATCACCCACAGTTCACCACAATTCCCGGTTAATGTATATTTAATAAACTTACGGACGTTATCGTAAATGACTCGTCCTTCTTGAGTCGCCGCTACAATCGTGGCAAAGTTATCATCTAACAGCACCATATCTGCTGCTTCTTTCGCCACATCTGTACCCGTCAACCCCATTGCCACACCAATCTCAGCTTTTTTTAAAGCGGGTGCATCGTTGACGCCATCCCCTGTCATTGCTACAATATGTCCCCCATTTTGCAGCGCTTGGACAATTTCTAATTTGTTCTGGGGTGAAACTCTGGCATAAACAGATACATCATCAACTTTTTCGGTTAACTCGGAGACTGACAGTTTGGCGATATCTTGACCTGTTAACATTAAACCATTGGTAGAAATACCCACTTCTGAGGCAATATGGCGAGCGGTTAAGGGGTGATCGCCGGTAATCATGATGGGGCGAATTCCGGCTTTTTGACAGGTTAGAACCGCCTGTTTGACTTCCGGGCGCGGCGGATCGATCATGCCAATCATACCGATAAAAATCAGGTCTTTTTCGAGAATATCTTCGTCTCGTTCTAGGGGAAGTGTGGCGAGGAGGTGAGATTCTAGAGGACGAACGGCGATACCGATGACACGGATTCCATTTTCAGCGAGTTGGTTGTTGGCATGAGAAATTTTTTCATACCAACTATCGTTTAAGGGGGTAATCTGATCATTGAGCCAAATCTGGCTGGAAATCTCTAAGAGACTATCAACGGCACCTTTGGTAAAGGCAATATAGGGTGTCTGATCAAAAAGTAATGCCCAAGGCTTAAGCCAACTTAGCTCATCGGGAAGTTTATCCGTGGTGGCGGGGAGTTCGTGAACCGTAGTCATCCGCTTGCGTTCCGCGTCGAAAGGAACCTCGGTTATTCGTTCAAAGACATGTTCTATATCCGTTTTCCATAAGCCAAAACGGGTGGCGGCGACAATTAGAGCGGTTTCTGTGGGATCACCGAGAACCTGAATGGGGTTGGATTGCTCCAGATGGAACTCTGCGATCGCATCATTACACAGAGTTGCTGCCGTGAGTAGTAAGGCGACTGTGGGTTCTACTTTTAACAGCTTAGACTGTTCATTCTTATCTGAGGGCATCATTAACTCATCAGATTCTGGCAGGGTTAACTCAATTTGATGCCCAATCATGTCCAGGCAAGTAACCGTCATCCGATTTTGGGTGAGGGTACCGGTTTTGTCTGAACAAATCGTGGTTACTGAACCCAAGGTTTCTACGGCGGGTAATTTACGAATCAAGGCTCGCTGTTTCAGCATCCGTTGAGCGCCCAGTGCTAAGGCGATGGTGACGACAGCGGGTAATCCTTCGGGAATCGCCGCTACCGCTAAACTAACTGCCATGAGGAACATTAAGCGAACTGATTCCCCTTGGAGTAGCCCCAACCCAAAGATAACCAGGACTAAAATTAAAATCGCGATCGCTAATACCCATCCCAGTTTGTCTAACCGTTGCTGGAGGGGGGTGGCGTCTCGTTCTATCCCTTGAATCGCTTTGGCAATCTGACCCAGTTCCGTCTTCATGCCTGTTTCGGTGACGACGGCTAAAGCCCGCCCATAACTAATTACTGTACCCATATACGCCATATTCTGCCGCTCTGCCAAAGGCAGATTGGCAGTAGCAATCTGTTGGGCGAATTTATCAATGGGTTCAGATTCCCCGGTGAGTGAGGCTTCTGAGGTGCGAAGGTTGCTACTTTCGAGCAGCCGACAGTCAGCCGGGACTAAGTTTCCAGATTCTAGGATAACGATGTCCCCTGGTACCAGTTCACGAGCAGACAGTTGTTCTAGGATGCCATCGCGACGCACTTTCACCCTAGGCACCGCCAGCTTTTTCAGCGCTGCGATCGCACGTTCGGCTTGGTATTCTTGGCGAAAACCGAGGATAGCATTAAATACCACAATTGCGAAAATCGCGATCGCATCCTTATATTCACCTAACACTGCCGAAACCACCGCCGCCACAATCAACACCACCACCACGGTGGCGGTAAACTGCTCCCAGAGAATTTTCCAGGGACTTTCCAGGGGGCGATCAGTTAACTCATTGAGTTTGTAGATGTCCTGACGTTGCCGAGCCTCGTTTTCACTTAACCCGATGGCGGCATCGGTATTAAGCTGTTTGAGAACATCGACAAGATTAAGAGTGTACCAGGTAGTCATTGGTCATTCGTCCTTTGTCCGTTGTCCGTTGTCATTAGTCCTTTGTCTTTTGTCCGGTTCAAAAATAGCCAATGACCAATGACTAAAGATGTGAACTACTCAGGCTTACTTCGTAGAAGCCTGAGTTTCTGATCTCACAGGGGATTGCGTCAGCTTGGATTTACGCCCAAGCTTCGGTCTCACATCCCCTCCTATGCGCTTCGCGCAGGCTACGCCAACAGCAGCAGTCCCAGTCCCTGAGACCGATAAATGTTGCTGAGCCTGTCGAAGCATTCTGATGCCTTCCGCTCTGATATTTGAGTAGAGCGTTACCGTCTCTATCGTGGTGAGTGCCACAGCTAGGGCAAGTCCATGACCTAACCTCTAAAGGCATCTCATCAACTTGATAATGGCAGTTTGAGCAGAGTTTTGAGCTAGGGAACCATCGGTCAATCTCTACCAATACCTTACCCTCTTTTTCAAGTTTGTAAGATAAGAAATTGACAAACATCCCCCAGCCGACATCAGAAATAGATGCAGCTAGTTTATGGTTACGAACCATGCCCTTGGTGTTTAGACTTTCGACTACGTTGGCGAAGCCTGCGCGAAGCGCTTTGACTTGGTTTTCGTCAACAAGCTTTCTAGATAGCTTATGCAGGTAGTCTTGACGGACATTACTAACTCGCTCGTGAACCCTAGCCACCAGTTTCCTGGCTTTATCTGTTGACTTGCTTCCCTTCTCCTTTCTATCTAATTTCCGTTGCTTCCGCTTGAGGTTGCGCTCATGTTTGGCTAGGTGCTTAGGGTTGGCAAACTTAGAGGTCTTGACCCCATCGTTAACAATGGCAAAATCCTTCAGCCCTAGATCAATCCCAGCTACTTTGCCATCACTTCGACTTCGCGGCAATTGAGCCTGTCGAAATTCAGTGCTAACAGGTGGGTTATCCCCTTGTGCCTCGGTTGACCCTGAGCGAAGTCGAAGGGTCAAGACGGATGCAAAATACTTTCCCGATGGCGTCATACTGACCGTTACCGTCTTGATTGTTCCTTCTATGGGTCGGTGTAATTTAGCCTTGACTACGCCAACGCGACCCGGAAATTTGAGGCAATCACCTGCAACCTCGACTGATTGAGGATACTGTATGGACTGCCTATTCTTTTTAGCCTTGAACCTTGGGTATTTGGCTCTACCATCGAAAAAGTTCTTATAGGCAGTCACCAGATTGAGCGTAGTAGCCTGTAACACCTGAGAATAACACCCAGATAACCAGGACGTTTCTTCCTGTCTCTTTAGTTTAGGTAAAAGTGCATTCAATGCAGAACGGTTCAAGCCTTTGCCCATTAACTGGTAGGTTTCAATGCACAAATTAAGCGCATAATTCCACCACCAACGGCTACAGCCAAAGTGTTGAGCTAGTATCATTTGTTGTTCAGTTGTCGGTTGTAGCCTCACTTTGACGGCTTGATGTCGCATTGTTTTTACCTCTTCTTACCAGAATAGACTATTTAAGGTAAGCTTCTCCGGAAGATGGGAAATTTCGTTCCTCCAATTTAACCCTGAGCGGAGTCGAAGGGTTCCCGCTGTCCATCCTCACCCTGAGGGTGAGGACTTCCGCGATTACGTTAATCCTCTAAATCTTCATTACTTGCCACACTACCACCACTAACGGTTACCAAGTCAATTTGCTGACGGTAATAATCCACACTCTTGACTTGAACTTCGACATGATCGCCCAATCGATACGCCGTGCGGTTTTTCCGACCAACTAAACAAGCATGACGAGAGCGATATTCGTACCAGTCATCTTTCAGGGAACTGACGTGAACCAATCCTTCCACCAACAAGTCTTCAATTTCGACAAAGAAGCCATAGGATTGCACGCCTGTAATCAAACCACTGAACACATGACCCGTGCGTTCTTTCATTTGCTCGGCTTTTTTCAAACCCTCTAAATCAATCTCCGCATCTTCGGTGAGTTTTTCCCGGTCATTGAGATGGGGAACCAAGGTGCTTAATTGACTTTCTAACTCCTGTTGAGTGTCAGGGGGTAAAACATTCCAGTTAATATTGCCATGGGCGCTACTGTGGTGGAGATTGACCCGATCTTTCGACCGAGTGGTACGGCGATCGCGTCCTTCGCTAAAGGTGTATTCTAAGACCCGTTGAACAAATAAATCCCCATAGCGCCATCCGGGGGAGATACTATGGCAATAGCTGGTATCCAACCCTAAACCAAAGTGTAATCCAGGTTTAGAACTATAGGCGATCGGTTTTAAGGTTCCCTCAAGTAAGTGATTCAGAACTTTAGCCGCTGTTGATTTCGCCAAGAGTTGGGTCAAGCGCTGATAATCTTGGGACGTGACATCCTCCTCCAATGATTGCTCGACATCCAGTCCCAAATTGCTCGCTAACTTGAGTAAATCTTCCAGTTGTTCTAAATCGGGAGTTGGATGAACACAATAAATTCCTGGCAAGGATAAGGCGTGCAAATGGGACGCTACCACTTGATTTGCCAGTACCATCAATTCTGCTAAGAGCGATCGCAAGGGCATAGAACCCGAAACCATGATCGCCCCTTGGCGTCCTTCATCTTTACTGTGGGGAATGGGTCGAGCAATGGCTTCTTTGGGCAGTGTTCCATTCAATTCAAACGCGCCCCGTTGCTGTCGCACGGCTCTGAGTGCTGGAGATAAGCTGAAGAAGAGTTCCTTGAGTTTGTCTACAATCGGTGCGAGTTCGGGTTCGCTCTCTTCATGTCCGCCCAATAGAGCCTGTGCCTGTTCATAACTGAGTTGGTGATCCACTTGGATGACACTCTTGTGAATTTCAAATTCAACCAGTTGTCCAGAGTCCGTTAACGTGAGCAGTACTGACAGGGTTAAACGATCTTCACCGGCTACTAGAGACACCTGAGATAAGAGTTTTTCCGGGAGCAGGGGGAGAACCGTATCTCCCAAATACACAGCCGTTCCTCGCTTTCGTGCCTCTCTATCCAGGGGTGAATCTAGGGGTATCCAATGGGCAACATCGGCGATATGGATGCCCACCTGCCAATTTCCGGTCTTGGTTTTTTCTAGGGTCAAGGCATTTTCGACAATGGCGCTATCTGGGGAGCCTGACTCGTCTTCTATCGTCATCGTCAGCAGCTTCCGCAGATCCAGGCGATTTTTTAAGTCGGTTTTGCGGAGGGAGTCGGGTAAGGCTTCAATCGCTTGCAGTACAGGTTCAGGAAACTGGCGGCGGAGGTCATGTTTACAACAGACAATATCTGTATCAGCGGCGTCTTCCGCATCACTTCCCAAGATGCGAGCCACTTTGCCCAGGGGTGGGTTTTGTCCCAGGGGATAGCGCATAACTTGCACATGAACCAGATGCTCCACCGCCTCTTCTAGGGGGGCGCTATTGGGTCGTAAATTCAGTTCAAAGAGCAGGCGGTCATCAAGAGGGACAGCGTGATAACTGCCATCTTCAGCCTGTCTGACTCGTGCAAGTACCGAGGGATTTACTCGCTCGAGAATCAACCGTACCTGTCCTTCTGGAGAACGGCGACGACTCCCTTCTTTGGTCACTTTCACCAAAACGCGATCGCCATTCCAAGCGCTACTTAGATGATTCTTTTGAATGTAAATATCATCAGCGCCTTCAACATCTTGAATGGCAAAGCAAAATCCTTTACTGGAGCAGCGCAGTTTGGCTTCGACTACATCCTCTTCATAGACTCGTCGATATCGACCTCGTTCTTTTTCCAAAATGCCAACTTTCTCTAGCACATCCAGAGCAATCTGGAGTTTTTGCAGACTTTCGGAGTCCTGACACCCCAGTTTCTTCTCTAAAACTTTGGGGGCGACTGATTTGTCATCGGTCAAATTGGAGAGTAATGTAGCGATTGAAAATTCCATCCAACAATCCTTTTTCTTTGATCCGGCGTTTACTTGAATTTGCCTAGTGGCAATACGCTCACGTGAAGGGCGCTCCCATTTAACTGGGGTAACGTTTGCCTTGCCAATGTTATGCCTCGGTACTTTCTCCAGCACACTGGCTTAACCCTGTACACCTGTTTAATGCTGAAGTTCTAGCAGCTCAGGGCTGGCACACACCCTAAGGTAGGAACTTTAACTCTTGGGCATAACGTACACCATGTAGGTCTTAGGCTCGTCAGGTATGGGCTTTTTCAAGCCCACGGCTGTAAGCCGAGAGGTTCCTGACAGAATGGGATCTGTCAGAATCAAACCGTCTTTTGCTGACGCGATCGCGATCAAGCGGATAGTGTTTGAGCTATCCAGTTTCAGGTTGACGGACACCTGTTAACCCACGACCTGTTACGGATAATTGCCGATCTTCGCTCGCTTAATCGCGTTGCGGCAAGGATGCGTAAACTACCCAACACCAACCCTTCCGGGTATAGTGTGGGCTTTTAGTAGCCCTGGTTCTATTGCACAGGACAATAGTTCCGAGCCTCCAGGCTGGTTTACTGCACAGCCCCATAACTCAATCATTTTTGCTCCATTAAAGTCCGCATCCCCTAGCCATCCACACACCAAGTTTGTGCATTTAAACTGCTTGTTAGTTCTCTGTCCAATATGCAAGCAACAATGACAGGTCTGGCTGGTATAGGCTGGCGGTATGGCGATCATCTCAATCCCTTCCTTTATTCCTTTGTACTCTAGGAATATCCTTAACTGATAGAATGCCCAGGAATTTGACCGTCTTCTTTCGCTCTTTGTCCTGGGTTTTTCATTTGTTCGTTCCCGGATTCCGGTTAAGTCTTCAATCGCCACCGCCGACTTTAATGCCTTGGCTTCTTCTATGATTGATTTACTGATATTGTGGTTTATCCATTTCTGAAATCTTCTCTCGCGCCCCGATAACCGTTTCAAGACAGTCCGGCATCTTCGCCTTGTTGTCCTTGTGCCTTGGGTTGCTTTCTTTTGTAGAGAAGCTCTCACTCTAGTGTATTTATCTCGGGTCTTGTTTAGTTGCTTTCCCTCCCATCCTTTATCTGTACTGGTTTTCGCTATCTCCCTGCGTCCCAAGTCTACCCCAATCACAATGTTTGATTTAATCGGTTTGGGCGGCTCACTTTTGAGTTGTATATGCACATACCAATACCCGTCCCGATGCAGGCAAACTTGGGCGCTGGTTGGTTTTTTTCCTGTCAATTTGTTCCGATGGTAGTTACTGGCACGAAGCAGACACCTTACCCGCTTCCCAATTGTGCTTAGGCTTACTGTCCAGTCTTTCTCGAAAAACTGAAATGTTCTGGCATCACAGTCAAAACTTGTTGGCTTAAAAGCGTTCACTTTTTTGCCTTTGTGTTTGGCTGTTAAGCGATTGGCGGCTACCCGGGCACAAGCTCTCACTACATGGTTTGATGTCAGCCCCCATTGGGCTTTGATGTCGTGGTAACAAACTGCCTGGATTGAATTTCGATTCGTTAGCTTTGGGTTAACTGTGGCATTTATCGCGTTACAAGCGGCAGCAAAACTTCCCGCCGTTTCCATGAGCAGCCTTTGTTGCTCTTCGGTGGGTTGAAGTCTTACAACTATTGTCAATACTTGCTTCACGTTTATCCAAAACTCACGAAAATGAGTATAATTCAAACTTTAACAGACTGGCAATTCCTCCCCGCGTTGAATCACAGATTACAATGGGGGCTTCCTTGCCGGAGTAGGTGAGTTACAGTCAACTGGGACAGTATGTCATTATTGTAGATTCTCGTACCCCTACCTTGGAAGTCAACCGTCAAAAGTTATGCATTTATGGCGTTAAACGTCTGTTGTGATGCCCAAGTGCAACAGGCGCAAAGAATTGGTAAATTTGTACTAAATCCTCGTTAATTATAAGGGTGGCTTACACTTCCCATTCTTGTCCTAGCGAGTTTCCCAAGCCACAGGACTGTCCTGAGGGGTAAATGTAACATTATGTTACATATTTGTCCAGACAGGCTCTCACCGTACTAATACTACTGTCGCTGTCTATGCGAACTGTCCGAAATGTACCCTGTCCATGTACTGCGTTGAGTCAAGTTTTATGAATCCTACATTGAATAAATTCCGAGTTTCTTATCCTCAAGGGAGCCTGATCAGTGATCTGTTAGCCATCGATCACGGTCAGTATATCGTGCGCGTCAGTGTGGAAATTGATGGCGTAACCCGATCAACAGGTCTAGCTGCGGCTCAAACGGTAGAATTAGCAGAAGACCAAGCAAGACTTCGAGCGATAACTGTTTTTGTTTTAGCGGTTGATCGGGAGAGTTCGGACACCGAAACATCTCCACCTCATCGTCACACCCAAACGTCAGTGGCGGCTGCTAAGGTTCCCTCATTCCCTGAGTCGATTCCTAACTCGACTTCCGCTTTTGCGGCAAAAAGCTTAGAATCAACACCTGAGGTTGAAGATACTCCAAGTCCTAGTCCAATCGATACCCACCCGATATCGGCAAAACCGAGTCCACCCCCTGAACCGACGGAACCCCTCCCAGAGACGGTTGAACCACTTTCCCCACCTAAGACAAAACCCAGTCCCCCTCCTGAACCGACAGTAACGCTTCCTGAGACAGTTGAACCGCCTTCCTTAACGGAGGACATATCAGGATCACAGACACCTCTGTTTAAGGAAGAGACACCAACCCCAGTGGGAGTCACTCAATCGTCGTTAGAGTCAGAATCAACACCACCCCCATCTGATGCACCTGCACAAAAGGAAGCTGAACCCGATAGTCAGACTCAATCCAAATCCGAAACACCCATTGACTTTTCCGAAATTATTGCCCGAACCAATGTGGAACTCAAACGGCTAGGGTGGACGAATCAACAGGGACGAGATTACCTCATCGAAACTTATGGTAAGCGATCGCGTCAGTTGTTAACCGATGAAGAGTTACTCGATTTCTTGCATCATCTGGAATTAGAACCCACACCTGATTAAGTAGGGACTGCTGAATAAGTCTTGTGATGAGGTTAGATAGAGAGTAGGGGAAGCACTGGTACAAATACGAGCGCAACTTGGAATTGCTCCCCTCTCCCCATTCCCCCCTGCTTAAAAAGGGGGGCTTATTGTTGCGCCTAAAGAAAACGGCACGCTCCGCAGCCAGTGCAAGTAAATCGCCTCATACCAAATTACAGTCTAATGTAGAATCTGTCATGCTGAGCAAAACGCAGTGAAACGGAGTGACGCTCGCGCATCTGTCCAGATTCTTCGCTTCGCTCTCCAATGACATGATAGAACACAACTTGGTATCAAGTGACAGTAGTAGTATAAGGGTTGAGTAAAGTTTTTGTAAAATTTTGGCGATCGCTAAGTTTTTTACTGATAGAGAGAGAATACTGGAGAAAGAAGCATTAAAGTAGTTCCCTGTTCCCTCTTTTAACAAGAACGCAACCGCGAAAGCAAAACCACAATTTCATCAATAGCCTCACGGATGGTACTCACTGATTGGTTGGATTGATTCACCATAATACTAAACACCAAAGGTTGATAATCAGGAACCTCTACATACCCCGAAAGTGCTGACACGCCAGTCATAGTTCCGGTTTTGGCATACACTCGACCTTGGGCTGGGCTATTCTGAAAGCGCTGTCGTAGTGTTCCTTCTATCCCAGCCACCGCTAAGGAGTTTCGATAGGATTGTGCCATCGGAGTTCGTGCGATCGCCTGTAGGGTTTGTACAATAGCCGTGGGACTCACTAGATTGTGGCGAGATAACCCAGAACCATCGGCAAGGATATAGGCTTTTGGTTCAACCCCTAATTCGGTTAAACTAGCTTTGACTTGTTGTAATCCAGCCGTAGCAGTTGACTCACCCGCTTCTTTTTCAGTCACACCCAGCGATCGCAATAAGGCTTCTGCATAAAGATTATTGCTTTGCTGATTGGTTTGAGTAATCAATTCACTCAGGGGAGGAGAGTCTACCGCCGCTAATTCAATTTCCTCCTGTGAATTAGAATTAGTTGTAACCAACGCTTGTTCCACCTGAATTCCAGCATCCGCTAACGCCCGACGGAAATGCTGGAGAAAATAGTCCGCCGGATCAGGAATTGCCACCGCCGTTAACCATAATCCTGCATCCGTCGCTAATTGACCCCGAATTCGCAATGACGGTTTACCCAGCACCCCAGAAATATTAATCGATTCTGGTGATTCGGCTTCAGCGGTAACGGTTTCATTTTCAATCTGCCATTGTTTTTCCGCAATGGGATCAGCCCAAGTAACGTTGAGGGGTTGTCCGACGTTTTGAGGAGTTAAGGTTAGTAATACCGCATTTTCATTGAGAATTAAACTATTGACAGCAGTCCCATAATAAAATTGAATATCTGACCATTCCCAGGTTGGGTTAACCGTGGGTTCACTAAAATAACGATCTTCGACAATCAGTTGATCCACCCGCCGAATCCCCTGACGCCGAAGCTGTTGGGCTAAGTCTTTTAACTGATCCGTATTTAAGCTAGGATCACCTCGCCCAATGACTCGTAATTGGGTGATCGTTCCATTTGAAGGGGTGCCATAAACAGAAGTGCGAATGCGAAAATTAGCACCGAGTTGGGATAAAGCGGCGGCTGTGGTGAATAATTTGAGATTAGAGGCGGGGATAAAATAGCGATCGCGTTCACGACTATATAGGGGTGTATCTGAGAATAGGGGTTGGATCAAGATACCCCAACGGGCATAATTAAATTCGGGACGAGTTGCGATCGCGTCGATGGAGGCTTTAAGATCAGCCGGACAAATTGTCGGCGTCGTATCCGGGGAGGGTTCAACCGTTGTCGGCGCATCCGTTTGAGCCGTGACTGGAGTGGGTTGGGTGACGAATTGCGCTTCAAGTAACAACAGCAACAGCATCAGCAGTTGTTTGGAATTAAACCTAGAGCGATAGGAACGTTGATTGGGTTTGAACGAGAAAAGGGAATTGAGCATAGGGAAAGGTTTTGGCTACCTCTGATACTGTACAGGGAATCAGTACAGGTTTGGAAGCAGAATTGGAGGAGTGATTTGAGCGCTTCACTTTGGGTGCATTTCAATCCCCCGGTTACGCTTTTCTTTGACGCTCCCCCGGATGAATCATTTTGGTTCATCCACTGGTTATAGGATGCCATGAGTTCATAGGAACTGCGAGTATACATCATGGGATTATTGGCAAGATTGCTATCAGATTACATAGCGCTTATAGCAATGCGCTGTAAAGCATTTAAATTGAATGGTACTGATTTAAGGCTGGTGGGCAATGCCCACCCTACGGGATATTAAGAGTTTTGAAGATTCCCAAATGTTTATTGGGTATAGATAGTGAGCAAGATGCTCACACTACAATTCACCATTATTGACATTAAGATTTAAATGCCAAACAGCTTACGATGACACCTTACTCAAAGCTTGCTGTAAACGCGATTTATCTTGTCCTTTCTGATGCAGCAATACCCAAGACTCCATTAAATCAGGACCATGGACATCACCCGTAAGTCCAGCCCGCAGCGATCGCATGACTAAACCTTTCTTAACTTTTTGCTGTTTTGTTACCTGTTTGATGATTTGCCCTGCGGTTTCTGCACTGAATTCCGGCGTATTGTCTAATGCTTCCAAAACCGCGTTCAGTACATCTGTAGCCCCTTCTTTTTTAAGTTGCTCAATTGCCTCTGGGGTCAACTCAACCGAGTCGGTAAAGAACAGCCGCGTCATCTCCACCGCATCCGGTAAACGTGTCAGACTCGGACCAATCACAGCCGCTAATCGTTCTAACCAAGGGCGATTATTTTCCGGGTCAATTTTATACCCAGCTTCTTGCCAATAGGGAATCAGTAACTCAACTAATTCTGATGGCGATTTTTTGTGCAGATATTGACTATTCAGCCAATTCAGTTTATCCCAGTCAAACTTGGCTCCCGCTTTATTCACCCGATCAAAACTGAATGCTTGGGCGGCTTCGTCTAGAGTAAAAATTTCCTGGGTTGACTCCGGTGGCGACCAACCCAATAGCGTCATATAATTTGCCATGGCTTCTGGCACAAACCCCATGTTCTGAAACTCAGAAATCGAGGTCACGCCATCGCGTTTAGATAGTTTTTGCCCCTGGGGATTCAGAATTAACGGGGTATGTGCAAATTCGGGTACGGTTGCACCGAGGGCTTCATAGAGTAATATCTGTTTGGCAGTATTGGCAATGTGGTCTTCCCCTCGAATAACATGGGTAATTTTCATATCCATATCATCAACCACTACCGCTAAATTATAGAGAGGTTGACCAATTTCACCTTGGGATGCAGCGCGGGCAATTACCATATCCCCACCTAAATCACTGCCTTTCCAGGTGAGTTTACCGCGAACTAGATCATTCCAGACAATCTCGCGATTGTCGTCAATCTTAAACCGAATCACCGGCTGTCGCCCCTCCGCTTCAAAGGCGCTGCGTTGTTCGGGGGTAAGATTGCGGTGACGGTTATCGTAGCGAGGGGCTTCCTTGCGGGCTTTTTGGGCGTCTCGGAGTGCTTTGAGTTCCGCTTCTGTGGTGTAACAGTAGTAGGCTAACCCGTTATCTAAAAGGGTTTGAATGGTGTGGTGATACAGGTCAAACCGTTTCGATTGAAAAACCGGTCCTTCATCCCAATTGAGTCCTAACCAGGTTAGACCCTCTAAGATATTTTGGGTATATTCGGGACGCGATCGCGTCTGGTCGGTGTCTTCGATGCGTAGAATAAACTGACCCCCGTGGTGTCGGGCGAATAGCCAGTTAAATACGGCGGTTCTGGCGGTACCGATGTGGAAGTTTCCGGTGGGAGACGGTGCAATGCGGACTCTAACAGTCACAAGATCAATCTCTGGTTAGGGTTGGCTAAGTACTTTCCAGCTATTTATTGTAGCGTAGAGCGGCGCTAAGTTTTCGTTGGCGCTGACTTGAGGGTGATTTATCCACGGATAAAGTAGGGATAATCACCCACCTTTGCTAATTATCAGGTGCTAAACACTCCCTCACCCATCCCCGAATTTCTTTTTCAAACCACTTCAATAACTTTTTTGCCTCCTGGTAAATCTGCACCCACCACATAAAAATTATGAGGATAGATCCAGTTCGTATCCATAAGACCATGAATTTGAACGAAAGTTGAGCGCAGTCCCTATCTAGAATCTTTGATTTAGATGGGGTTAGCGAAACAAAATAGTTGTTAAGTACCCAATAATACTATACAATAATGGAAAGTTTTTTTCATGTAATCTTCCATAGGTAATGCACCCGAAAAATACCGTTGAAGATATTCATGGAAAATTTGGTAAGTGCTTGAGTCATAACCCGTGAATGGCAACATGACACCTTTAGCCTCCTATAATTTATTGAAAATTAATTTATTGAAAATTATATTGTTGAAACATCGTAATTCAGCTAGAAGTCTCGATGTTGTCAGTAGAGGAGTTGAGGCGAGCAATAATGCCATTGGATTTAGTGTGAATAGAACTCATCCCGTGACGGCTAAGCGAGTAAGCATTGCTTTGTGTGTCAACTAGATGTGTGTCAACTAGACCTAAATATTTATGTGTTTTACGGGACTGACGGGGCTCGAACCCGCAACTTCCGCCGTGACAGGGCGGTGCTCTAACCAATTGAACTACAGTCCCAATTTCGGAGCCGAATACCATTGTTACGAAGATCTATGGATTTGTCAAGCCCATGCCGAAAAAATTTTTTCTTGGGGTTAGAGAGGGGGTGCAGGGGAGGATGAGGGAGATGAGGAAGATGAGGGAGATGGGAGCTTACTTTTCACGGGATCTGGAAAACCTCTCTCCTTCAAGGAGCTACCGTGTACACACAAGTCGAAGTGAGGAGTATGAATCAGGTAAAATCAGAGACAGAGAAGCGCGATCGCTAAAACTCAGATTGCCTTCACAACCTCCCAACCCTGAGAGAAGACAGACAAATGGATAACCCAATT
>NZ_JAVKBY010000129.1:0-16543 GCF_040222985.1 Coleofasciculus sp. F4-SAH-05 | reverse complement strand
ACATGATAAGGTCACGTCCTCCTACACCGACCCTACGGGTACGGTTGTAGGCTTCCTTTGGGGTTCCGTTTCAGAACGACGCTTCCGGCGTTTTATAGTGGGGAATACGCAAGAGCCCACTTCTTGCTTATCGCCAGAGAAACTGTAGTTATGGAATTTAGTTTTTGCTGTCAATTTACCAGCTTTTACAGCTTTGTCAATGAAATACAAAAACAATTTACCCTTAACATTAGCTGACAACAAGCAAGTTGTCAATAATAAACTGGCGATTCATCCCACGCTCAATCGAAGATTAGAGCGTGGGATGAATCGCCGGATAAGCTAAGAAACATGCTTGGAACCTCAGTCAGGACGGGTTAGGCGACTAATGGGATCAAACCAGTTCTATTTGCGAGTCATCCCCAATCATAAATCGCAACGCTTTGGGACGCCGTGGCGCTACACTTAACTGCGCCCGTTGTCCAATCACACTGTCCACAATTCGCTGCTGTACCCCAATCACCTTCGCCCCCTGTAAAATCACACTATGCTCTAAGTCCGTATCAACCAGCGTAACCTTATCAGCTACACTACTATAAGGACCGATAAAACAATTTTCCAGATGACAATTGCTACCAATGGTCACCGGTCCACGAATTGTACAGTTGACCACCTTTGAACCCTGACCAATCTTGACTCTACCAATCACCTGGCTATTTTGATCAACCTCACCCTGGACAGCAGTTTCTAATAGGGTATCTAAAATAACCCGATTGGCTTCCAACAGGTCATCTTTTTTCCCTGTATCCAGCCACCAACCCTGTAACTGGAAGGACTCCACCTTTTTCGGCTGGTCAATCAGATATTGAATCGCATCGGTAATCTCCAACTCCCCTCTAGCTGAGGGTTGGATATTCGCGATCGCGTGGTGAACTGTGCTAGAAAATAGATAAATCCCCACCAATGCCAGATTCGAGGGTGGAACCTTGGGCTTTTCCACCAACTGCAAGACTCGCCCCTCTTCATCTACCTTAGCCACGCCAAAGGCGGTGGGATTAGGGACGGTACACAGAAGGGTTAAGGCATCTAGCTGCCGTTCGTGAAAGCGTTCGACAAATAAGCTCAAGTCACTTTGTACCAGGTTATCACCCAGATACATTAAAAAGGGCGAATCACCAAGAAACTGTTGAGCAATCTTGACCGCATGTGCCAATCCTGCAGGCTGATCTTGCCGGATATAAGTAATCTTAGCCCCAAAGCGATCGCCATCTCCAGTTTTGCTCTTAACTTCCTCTCCGGTTTCTGGACTAATAATAATCCCGATATCGGTAATCCCAGCGGCGACGATGGCTTCAATCCCATACCATAAAATTGGCTTATTGGCAACTGGTACAAGTTGTTTTGCCCCTGTATAAGTTAGGGGTCGTAGGCGCGTTCCTTTACCGCCAGAAAGAATTAGTGCTTTCATAAGAGTTGCTTAGATGGGCTGGAGTATAGATGGGAACTAAATCATTCCCCGACACCCGCCAAGAACTCAAGTTCTTGGCTTATAGCTTAAGTCGTCTAAAGACGACTATAATTTTTATCCAGTCAGCTTTAGCTGACTTTAGCTTTTAGCCTTGGGTTTAAACCCAAGGCGGTTTAATGCTTCTGATCATAAAGTTGTTTCAGCATTCGCCGCAACCCTGTGCGCCAATGGGAAGGATGATTCCCCAAAACAGCCGATATCTTCTGAGTAGAGAGAACTGAATAAGCCGGACGCGCTGCTGGTGTGGGATACTCAGCCGTAGTAATTGGTACAACCTGTTTGACCTGCAACGGGAAGCCAATCTGCTCAGCTTCCTCAAATATCGCGACAGCAAAATCATACCAACTAATCGCCCCGCTATTGGTAAAGTGATAGATACCCGTCAGAGTATCGGATTTTAGAGATTGAGCCAATTGCGCGATCGCACTTGCCAAGTCTCCCGTCCAAGTTGGTGTCCCCACTTGATCCACAACCACTCGCAGTTGGTCACGTTCCGCCCCTAGTCGTAACATGGTTTTGACAAAGTTGCCTTTCCCTTGCGCCCCATAAACCCAAGCGGTTCTGAGAATCAGGGCGCGATCGCAGTTTTTTAGCACGCCCTCTTCTCCCAATAATTTTGATTGACCATAGGCATTGATCGGATCAGGAGTATCGTCTTCAGTATAGGGCGTATTTTTTTTACCGTCGAAGATATAATCGGTGGAAACGTGAATTAGCGCCGCCCCCAACTGCTGCGCGGCTTCTGCCATAATCGTTGGAGCTTTACCATTTATAGCATTTGCCAGTTCGGTTTCGGTTTCGGCTTTATCCACCGCCGTGTAAGCAGCAGCATTAACAATCACATCGGGTTTAAATTCACCAATAACCTGGCGAATTTGATCCGGTTGAGTTAAATCCAACCCCTGGCGGTCAATCCCCATCACCTCCCCTAGGGGAACCAGGGTTTGTTGAAGTTCACTTCCCAGTTGTCCAGCAATACCTGTGAGTAAAATTCGCGTCATGGATACACTTCCGCTGTTTTCAAGGGTTGCCCTGCTTGATCTTTTGCCGATAAGATAGGTTCTGTGGTCAAATTCCAATCGATTCCCAAGTCGGGATCATTCCACAGCAACGTCCGTTCATGCTGGGGAGCATAATAATCTGTTGTTTTATACAAAACCTCAGCTATGTCGGAAACCACCAAAAAGCCATGGGCAAAACCCTGCGGAATCCAAGCCTGTCGCTTATTTTCAGCACTTAGCAGACAGCTTACCCATTGTCCAAACGTGGGAGAACTTTGCCGAATATCCACCGCCACATCTAATACTGTCCCCACGATAGCCCGCACCAACTTTCCCTGAGGTTGCTGGATTTGATAATGTAGCCCCCGGAGAACGTTTTTGACGGAACGGGAATGATTATCTTGGACAAAGGTAGCGCCTATATTGGCTTTCTCCGTAAACGCTTTCTGGTTGTAGCTTTCTAAGAAAAAACCACGCTCATCCCCAAAGACGCGAGGTTCTATAATTACAACCTCTGGAATTTTAGTCGGAATAATTTTCATTTAGCCTTCTGGAGTTATATAAGGATTAGTGCTGTTAAATTGTCGGGATACCATATCATCAAACCCAGACTTCGGAATGTTCTTTAAAGTCTATGGTAAAGACAATGATAAGTTACACCTCTAGAATAGAAGTTAATTGAATCAATTGAAAAGCTACTGAAGTTAAGAAGTATGACCCGCATTGGGGTAGTCACCATTGGCAGAAATGAAGGGGAACGACTAATTCGCTGTCTTAAATCCGCGATCGCACTCCTTCCCCAGAATACACCCATTATATACGTGGACTCTGGTTCCACCGATGGCAGCGTGGAAGCCGCTCAATCCCTGGGTGTTCAGGTGCTAAACCTGGATATGTCCCTCCCCTTTACCATGGCGCGGGGACGGAATACGGGATTTAGATACCTAATCGAACAGTTCCCAGATATCCAATATGTCCAGTTTATCGACGGTGACTGCGAACTGATCCCCGGCTGGATTGAACAAGCCATAGAAACCCTAGATAATGATGATAAATTAGCGATCGCCTGTGGACGACGGCGGGAACGATTCCCGGATGCTTCAATCTATAATCGCCTTGCTGATATGGAATGGAACACCCCTGTGGGTGAAGCCAAAGCCTGTGGTGGGGATGCCTTAATCCGCGTCAGCGCCATTCGAGAGGTGAACGGCTACAACGACACCCTAATTGGCGGGGAAGAACCGGAAATGTGTATCCGCCTACGTCAACGAGGCTGGAAAATTGCGCGTATTGATGCCGATATGACCTATCATGATGCGGCAATGCTCAAGTTTAGTCAATGGTGGAAGCGCTCCATGCGTGGGGGTTGGGCAGTCGCAGAAGGTGCGGCGATGCACGGTGATCCCCCTGAACGGTATATGATTCGGGAAAATTTGAGCGGTTGGTTGTGGGGATTTGTTCTACCTGTGACGGCTTTAAGTTTGGCTTGGGTTACATCGGGTCTGAGTCTATTATTATTTTTGGGTTACCCTGTTTTGATGTGGCGAGTGTATCGGTATCGCTGCAGTTATGGTGATTTGCCGTCCCACGCCGGATTGTATGCTCTGTTTTGTGTGTTGTACAAGTTGCCGCAAGTTATTGGGCAGATGAAATACTGGCTGATCCGATGGCGGGGTCAACAGGCAACATTGATTGAATATAAAACCTCGGTATAAGGTTTAAAGGCTAAAGCCCTTACTACAAACCTACTGAAATAGCTCGGCTAATTTTGCCGCCTCTCTCGCCGCATCATGCTGTTTCGCCACTCGTTCTGCCCCCGCCTTACCCATTTGTTCCAGCTTGTCTACCGGAAGTTGTAAGGCAGTACGCATTGCATCAGTCAAAGCGGTAACTGATCCGGCGGGTACTAACCAACCACAAACTCCTGGCTCAACCAGTTCGGGTATGCCTGCGACATAAGTGCTAATCACGGGACGAGCAAGAGCCAACGCCTCCATAATTACCACAGGTAAGCCTTCGGCAAAACTAGGGAGTACTACTACTCGCGATGCTAAAATCTGTTTCTGCACCTGATCATTACTCAGCCATCCGGTAATCTCAACCTTATCTTCTAACCCTAGCTGTGTGATCCTGTTTTCAATCTCAGGTCGTAGTTCCCCATCCCCAACCAGTACAATTTTAAAGGGTAAGCCCTCTGCCGCTAATAAACCTGCTGCTTCTATTAACAGTAGATGTCCCTTCTGTTCACTTAACCGCCCAATACATACTAAATGCGGACTTTCTGGTACAGGGATAGGAGACTGGCGCAAAAACGTTTCATCCACCCCACAATGAACAATATGAATTTTCGACCATTGTTCAGAAGGACACCAGCGATACAGTTGACTCTTGCCGAAGCTGCTAACTGCCACCACAAAAGCTGCCCGCTTAATTTTTTCCGCTAAGGAGATTGCTCCTACTTTATCAAATTCTTCGGGTCCGTGTACTGTAAAGCTGTAGGGAGGTCCGCCCAAGACGTGACACAACATTGGCACGGTGGTAGAGTTAGTGCCAAAGTGAGCGTGAACATGGGCAATGTCTGCCTCAGAAAACCACCTGAGCAACACACAGGCTTCCGCCAGATAAGCGAGATGACGCAAAATTCCTCGCTCTGATCCCCAACCGACTTGAATGGCTAGCCTTAGTGTACTCAGAAACCGAATTGGTCTGGTTATGACAACCCGGAGTAAGCCCAACAGTAAGCCCACTATGCCAATATCTAATACAATCCGGGTCTTTTCCAGCTCTAACTTGTCCCCTTCGTCAACTAACTCGGACTCACAAGAACGGATAGCGAATCGAGCAACGGGAATCCCACAGACTTCTACTCCCAGAATTTCTCGTCGGATAAAGCTGTGACTAACTTTGGGATATTGATTAACTAAATAGGCAACTGTCATTGGTTATTAGTCATTGGTCATTTTTCCTTCGTCCTTCGCCATTTAAGCTGTTCGGCATTTAAACCTTAATGTCGATAATGGCGAAATCCTTGCCGTAGTGCGAGCATCTTGCTCGCTACATTGAGCATCTTGCTCGCTACATTGAGCATCTTGCTCGCTACATTGAGCATCTTGCTCGCTACATTGAGCATCTTGCTCGCTACCCATTCCCAATTTAAATGCATGACAGCTTATTAAGGGCGGGTGCAAGTTGTTGATTTATCGGTGGGAAAGGGCGGGTTTTGTTGTTCCGTTATCGGTAAATAGCGGAATTTAGTCCCTAAACCCGCCCCTACAAAGTACCTAAACATGCCCCTACAGATTCCCTAAACCCGCCCCTACAAATGGGTGACCTTAGCTTTTCTACCGGAGGAGTCTCTACAATACAATCACGAGACGGAAACCGGAGTTTGCTCCCAACTATTATCCTGTAGGGCGGGCGGTAACCCCATAAATCCTGAACGTTTGATATGATTGGCGATAATCCCTAGTGTGGGCAAGCCAAAGGCATCTAACTGAGTGATGGTTTGCTTGACTAACGAATTCTTGGTTTTCTTAATTGCCGTCACCAGCAACAACCCATCCGTGTGCCTTGCCAGATAACTGATATCCATACAACTGGGGAACTCTGGCGTATCATAAACCACCAAATCAAATTTAGTCTTAAACTCCGCCATCAGCTCCTGCATCTGGGCTGAGGCAAACCGCCGCGTCAGATGAGGGCGGGGTTGACCTGCGGTTAATACAAACAGATTATCAGAAATCGGCGATCGCTCGATAAAATCATGAGGCATCAAATTATCTGCCAGCAAGTCACTCAACCCTTTGGCATTGGGTAAATTCAACTGCTGATGTATCTGAGGATGCATCAAGTTTGCATCCACCAACAGTACCCGTTGACCCATTTGGGCTGCGGTTTGGGCTAAGTGTAACGCCACGGTGGATTTCCCATCCCCCAACGCCGCCGATGTCACACTCAGGGAACGAATCGGGCGATCGGAAAACAGAAACCGGATACTGGTATAAATAGAATCAAAGGCTTCCACAAATGTCGCATCCGGATAACTCTGATCCCCAGTTTCTTTATCCTGCTTCGGATGCCGATTTTGATAGGCAGGAACTTCACCCAATACGGGCAAATCCGTCGCATCCTTGAGGTCTTCTGTGCTATAAAAAATATCTCGGATTTTTTCCTGGATAACCCCTAACCCTAGACCTAAGACTACTCCCCCCATCACACCCATCAATAGCAGTTTTTGAGAAGATTCAGCCATATTCATCGGATTCCCATATTGATCACGCAGGATTTGCGGTTCCGAAAGAATTTCCCACGGCAGTTTTTTTCCCGCTTCCTCAACTTGGAATGTTTCCCGCTGAGTTAAAAGTTTATTTAGCGTCTGTGTCGCCACTTCTAACTGCCGCTGGAGTTCGGTATACTCACGGATAACTGCCGGCATTTGAGCAGCTTGTTGAGCGAATGCCGTTCTTGTTTGGGCTAACTGCTGACGGCGTTCTTCTAACAGTTGAATCTGGTTCGTCGCTTCCACCAGTTGTTGAATCAGCCCCATGCGAACGGAGTTCTGAAATGTCATCACATCTGAATTATTGGTGGTAGTTTTCAGGTTCTCGCCAATAATCCGTTGGGCTTCTTGATTCAGCAGCTCCAGTAAATTCTGCCGCTGTTCCTCTAGGGCTTGCATCCGGGGATTATCCGGTGCAAAGCGGGCAGATTCAAGGGCAATTTGACTCTCTACTTCCTGAATTTTACCCTTTAACCCTTGATAACGCGGGTCTTGGCTTAAGGCGGATGAAGCGATAGCTTCCTCTGGAGATAATCCTAATTGTTGCCGCAAGTTAGTTGAGAGGGTTTTCAACTCCCGTAGCTCTTGTTGGGTGGCTCGCTGTTGATTTTCAAGATCCCGGACTTGAGCGAGTAATTCTGCCCCTTTAGATTGAGGCTCAATCAGGTCATAGCGCTCTTGAATTGCCTGAATCTGTTTCTGATAGTTATTGACGCGCTCCTGCAATTTCGGCAGTTGCTCATCGATAAATTTAACCCCTTCACTAATACTGCTCTGGCGTTCATCCAGACTATACTTTAAATATTTCTGAGCGGTTTCTTCTAAAACAAACTTGACCAGTTCCGGATCAGTTCCTTGGTAATTCACTGCCAGAATCTTAGTTTCAGAACCTCTGCCTTGTCCGACACTAACTTGTTCAATAGTTAACCCTTGTCTTAAAGCACCGACACTAAATCCCGGAAATTTCGTTTCAATTTCCCCCACCACTGGCTTGAGGACACCCACTCCCTTTAATATTTCAATCTGAGTGGGGTAATCCAAGCGAAACATTTGCTCACTCGGCACCCCACTGGTGCGAGCCAGGGAGCTAGGGTCACTTGCTCGTTCTTCATTGGTTACGGGTTCCACTAATAGACGAAATCCCCCGGCATAAATCGGGGGTTCCTTAGAACTCACATACCAAGCGGCTGCAGTCGTTAGGGTGGTCAAGCCCGCAATCAGCCAAGCTTTCCGCTTCGCTGTTCGCAACAAGGGACGCAAATTCAATCCACGTTGAGGAGTAGCGGTTACCTCATCCGTCAAATCTGCAGACAAGGGCGGATCATGTCCATCGCCCTTACCGTTTGATGAAAGTGGAGCATCCCGTTCTATTTCCATGTTGACCTCTGTCACGTTGACTGTGCCGCACCCAAACCCTTTTTTTGCAACAGTTCCTGGCACATCTATTATGCCAGACCATTGAGCCAACTGTCTCTATCTTTGGTGTCTCACACAAGACTTTTTCCCGAATGGGCTAGTCTTCTCAATCCATTTTAAATGAAACTCTAGATAACTATCAATAAAGGTTTGATAAAGTAGAGACGTGCCATGGCGCGTCTCTACTTTCAAGAGGGAATGGGGAACAGAGAATAGGTGACAGGAAGCAAGAACCCCGAACCTGTTGACAATCTTTGATGCAATTGAACACAATTGCTGTCCTGGTAGTGAGGATTTAAATTAAAACTTGGTTCACTCCGGATGAGTAAGTAGGTTGGTGGAAATAAACTTAACTAGATTAAGTTATGTAAACAAGTCTCAAACCCTTACTGTTCCCTGTTCCCTGTTCCCTGTTCCCTGTTCCCTAATCTCCACCGCTAACTTTAATTGTGTCCACCTACTCAATGGTTACTTGATGAATTCATAGTCTAAAAAGGAGCTTTGTAAATTTTGAATTTCTGTTTCAATATCAGCAACAAGAAACCGACATCATCAACAAAATATCGTTTCCACAATCGTCTCGGTTCAATTGAAAAACGATAAAACCATTCTAAGCCAATGTCACGGAGAAACTTCGGCGCTCTTTTGACGTTACCCGCTTCAAAATCGATCGTTGCACCGATTCCCATAATTATTTTAATATTGGGATTAAATTTGTTCTTATATTTACTGATAAATAATTCTTGTTTCGGTGCTCCAACTCCTACCCCCAACACTGTAGCGCCTGAATCATTAATCAATTGCAAAATTTTGTGGCATTCTTGTGCATCGTTTTCAAATCCCCATGGGGGTGAATATTCGCCGACGACGATTTTCCGACCGATTCTAGCATTGATTCTCTCTTGGGCTTTCTTGGCTACACCGGGATCAGCTCCTAATAAAAATATGCGAATATCGGGATTGTCTTTGTGATAATTGCAAAAAGCAGGAAAGACATCTGATCCTGCTAGTTTCTCTTTGAAGGGAGTTCCTAAAAATTTAGAGGCGTAAACTAAAATTTGACTATCACATATTACATAATCAGCCGCTTTATAAGCCTGTAGAAGCTGCCGATTGCTTTGTAATTGCATGAGGTGATCTACATTCGGGGTAAATACAATACCCTGCTTTAATTTCTTTAAAAACTCATCTTTATAAAAGTTATCAATATACAAGTTAAGTATTTTAACTTTTTGGCGCACCGAAAGACCGTTATCTTCACTATCTAGCGGTATTGGCATAACATCGGGTTCCGGTGTAAACTGGTTATCCTGTTGGTCTTTCATTGAGCGTGGAACTGATGATGAGTTCATAGTAGAGACAACCAATACTAATTTTAGCCTATACTCGAGTTAAATGGCTGTTGATTCAATTTAAAGAGTCTTGGCAGAAAATTAAATCTATGAGCCGACTGATGTTCAGAGGGTTAGCTGGTATTAGCTGATAACCTGTAGAAAATGCTCTACACGTCTTTGCCTTTGCCCAGAATGCAAGATTGATGGATTTCTTAACCCTATATCTGGTGGGACTCTTAGCGCAAATACGCCACCCTGGCATCCAAACCTTGCGATCGCAGTCGATGGGAAATCTCTTGAGCACCGTCACGATCGGCAAAGGAACCAGCATTGACAAATTTGCCTCGTCCAGAGTCAGCCGTAAACGCCCCCGACACATATCGTTGCACTCGGGTGAGTGTATCTCCGTTGTAAATGGGGACAACGACTACATAACGATTTTGCTCAAGTGTCGGAATTAACCCCAACGCCTGAAGCGTGTCTTGATTCGCCACGCCATCGGTAAATAGATTATTTGCCTCCTGAAACTGCTCAACGGCGTTCTGAGTTTGGAAACTATAAATGCCATCAACAGGACCTGGATCAAACCCTGCCTGTCTTAACTTTAGCTGAAGTTCAAATACATCTTGACCGCGATCGCCGGGACGCAATTCTCTAAAACTAGACGGTTGAGTCTCAATCGGAGGCGGCGGTATCACTTGTCCTCTGGTAGGAGAAAAAATATCTCCGATCGTCGGAGGAGATGGCAAGGTGCCAATCGTTTTACTGGGGGGAGGTAAAGTGCTGGAGGCAAAGGTCGAATCTAAGGGTGAAATACGGCTCAAGTTATCGAACAACACAGATTGGGTGCGTTGACCGACGATTCCATCTGGAATCAGCCCATTGCGGCGCTGAAATTGCTGGACAGCATCTGTGGTGATCGGACCAAAATACCCGGTGGGTTGCTGATCAAAATAGCCTAAGTCCTGCAAACGCTGTTGCATCTCCATGACTTGAGATCCACGACTTCCTTGCTGTAGCGTTTGGGCAACAGCTTTGTCTGTAAGTCCTAAGCTGCTGAGAATGATGGCGAATAATAGCCAGTGGAATGGTACGGGAGAAGGCTTTATCAATCGCCACTCATCCAGATTGACACTCTCTAAACCCACCTCGGCTGGGTTTTCCGACGCCCAGATAAGATTGCTATAGGCAAGGGTTTCCATAGGCCTCCTAGATAACTTTTATTGCTAGTTTATCAAGCTATCTGGAAAGATAGTAAGTCGATAAACTACCCAGACTTGCTATCGCGCTCAGTCTGGGTTTTCAGTAGCCCTGAAGTAATCAAACAGGTTAAGCTGAACATACTTGGTTGTTCTTTTTAACCTGCATGACAACCCCGTGCCTCCAGGCTGGTTTATAGACAGCCCCACAAGTGCAATGTTGTTGGCTCCATTGAAATCGGCATCCCCATGCCATCCGCAATGCCCACACTTGAAAGTCTTACCACTGCGGTAGGACTTTCCTTTTATTGGGTGAATGTGCAAGCATTTATGGCATTGTTGTGAAGTATAGGCTGGGGGAACAGGAATAACTCGAACACCAGCACCTAGCGCTTTATACTCAATAAACTGACGCAATTGATAAAACGCCCAACTATTAGAGCGTCTGCGCTCAGTCTTGCTTCTAGGCTGCTCGTTAGTTCTTTCCCTAATTCCCGTGAGGTCTTCTATAGCAATTGAGGCACTTAACTCGACGGCTTTTTTGACCACCGCCTTGGAGATACCGTGATTGAGCCATTGCTGATAGCGTCTCTCCCGACCCGACAGCCGTTTCAAGATTTCCCGGCATCTACGCCGAGTTGTCCTCGTGCCTTTCGGGGCTTTCTTTTGGAGAGATGCTCTAACCTGAGAAAACTTATCGCGAACTCGCTGAATACCTGCGCCGTCCCACTTTTCACCTTCTGTGGTTACGGCAATGTCGCGCCGTCCTAGGTCGATACCAAGAACCTTGTCGGTATCTGGCGAATCAGGCGCATCATCTTTAATTTGGATGTGTAGATAGAATTTTCCGTCGCGATGTTTACACAACTGAGCTGATGTTGGTTTTCTTCCCTTGAGTTTACCTCTCTGGTAGTTACCCACATTTAACCCAATGCGTTCCCTGTCGTGGATAGTCGCAAGACTCACAGTCCAGTCTTGCTCACGAAGCCGAAACAAGTCTTTATCGCAGTCCATACTGGTCGGGGCGAAGCTCTTAACAGGCTTACCCTTTTGCTTGGACACCTTCCGGTTAGCAGAGACTCGCGCACAAGCCCTAACCGCCATATTCGCCACAAGACCAAACTCACTTTTAATCGTGTGATAAGTCAAGGACTGAATAGCTATTTTATTGGTCAGTTTTGGATCTGTGTGTTCATTAACATAATTGCAGGCAGCAGCAAACGCCTGAAGGGTTGCCTCAATTTTGGCAACTTGTTCAGGCGTAGGTTGAAGCTTTACAACTATAGTTAGAACTTGTTTCATAACTCGATTATACCACCTATAGGGACAATAGTTAGAAATATTTCGGGGATCGACCGATGGCATTTTTCGCTATCCCCCTACGGGTTAAGCTGTCATGCATTTAAATTGGGTATTAGTAGCGAGCAAGATGCTCGCACTACAAGGATTGCACCATTATTGACATTAAGGTTTAAATGCCGAACAGCTTATCTCCGCTGCGCTACGATTGAACCCGTAGCCCCTCGCGATTTCGGTGGGAAAATTTCAAGTTAACGGTAGGGATTGTCATTCGTCATTCGTCATTCGTTGATCAGGAACTCTCTTGCCCTGCTTCCAGACGTGCCATGGCACGTCTCTACATTGCTTCCTCTGTTTCTCCTGCTCTCTAACCCCACCACAAGACTTATTCAGCAGACCCTATAGTAATCCCGATCGCTCGATCAGAACAGCAGACAGCGCTGCTATGCCTGTAATTGTCAAGGCTAATAGAGGGTGTTGACCCTGACTCACGGCAAACGAGGTGACGATTCCAGCACCCAACGCGGCGGTAACTAAGGCAGTCCAGATATCTTTATTCGTGTTTTTGTGGTACATGCGTATTTTTCGTTAACGAACTTTACAACGATTCAGACAGGTTTTCTCACCGTACCACTCTCTTTTCTTGAACTGAAGTCTCTGCTAAATTATTGCAATCAAGGTTTAAATTTAGCTACGTTTCTTAATATAATCTTGATGTTGCACAATTTTGATGGATGATAGTGATGACTTCTATCAAATCCGGTTAATCATTGCCCATATATTCTTGCCCAGGCAGTCCAGCAATTGCCAGACATTGAATTTGCCTGTAATGATGTGTATTCAATCAGACATGATCCTTAACCCGATGAGGAGTGACCCAAATGAGCCAAATTAGCCCGTGGAGAAAGTCATACTAAGTTGCAGTCTAAGGTAAAATCTGTCATGCTGAGCAGAATGCAGTGAAACGGAATGACGCTCGCGCATCTGTCCAGATTCTTCGCTTCGCTCTCCAATGACATGATAGAACGCAACTTGGTATCAGCCGCACTTTTGGTGTTAGGATTTACTGTGGCAGAAGGTTTAACTGCAACGGCTAGTGTAGCCGTTGGCAGAGAACCAACTCCGTTGGTGACCACTTGGGTTCATGCCACGGAGAATGTAGAACGTAATACTTATAGAAACCTTTTAAACTATCAACGTAGAACATTCACGTCAACCTTACCTTCCCAGACAAATTCTTTTCTGCTTACTCAAGGGTTGATCGGGCAATGTCGGGCGGCGGCGCGGTCAATTTTTATCTACGCGGAACGTTCAACCGCTAATCCAATTCGCGCCTTACAAGCCGATGAACAAGTCATCCTGGCTGAAGCGAGTGGTAGGAATGGTTGGATTGCGATTGGTTCTCCGATTAGTGGATTTGTCCAGGCGAAAGATCTCAAGCCTTGCGCGGGGAATCCTGGGACTACACCCCCACCCACACCACCTAACCGTTGTCGCCGAGTAATTTATGAAGAAGATGAAGGGTTAGCGATTCGGGAAAGTCCCAACACGAATTCAGCGAGAGTGGGTGGCGTCTTCTTTGGCGATCGCGTCACTCTTTCTGAACCACCCCAGTTTAGATTAGATGACGCTGGACGTGAATGGGTGAGGATTATCACCCCAACTTCTGGCTGGCTATCCAATGGATTTCCGCAACTGGGTGATATTAATCTTAAAGCGTGTTTCTAGTCATTGGTTGATGGTTCATTGTCATTTATCATTTCATCGGGGCGGGTTTAGTTACCTATGGGTGCTAAGGAAATGATAGTAGTAAAACCCGCCCCTACAAACCATGCTATTGAGGGAAGCACAGGGTCAAAATACAGACGCGCCATGGCGCGTATCTACACTTATTCGACTCGCTCAACATTTCCCGCCTTGACCCAACCTTCTTGTTCACTACCCGACAAGCGTACTCTCTGCCATTTTTTATCATCGCTTTCTTTGAGGATGATAATTTCCTGGTTGTAGGCTATGCCACCAATACGATTGGCATTGAGACTGGGAGAATCGCGCAGGCTTAATCCTTCGGGCCACGTTACCCGCGCCTCATACGCGCCCGGGGGTAATTCTTCAGGTTCTGGGGATTCACTGGGAGTGGGACTCGGACTGGGTTTTGGCTTCTGGGCAGATTGAGCGGGTTTCTTCGCCGCATCAGGGGATTTAACTGGTGACTTGGCTTGTTGTTCTTCGGCAAAAATGGGTTTAGCTGGATTGACTGATAATTTTGTGAAAAAGTAATAGGCGACGGCACCACCCCCCGCCAATAATATGGCAATACCTAGAATAAATCCGATAAAAAACTTGGCAATACCTGATAATCTCATAGCGTTTATTATTGGTTATTTGTCATTATTTGTCAAATAGTTATCGCACTCAAAGATTAGTTAGGGCGGGTTTTCAAAGCTTAGTTAGGGCGGGTTTTGTACAAACGTTACTATCAAGATAAAAAAGAAAGTCCCTAAACCCGCCCCTACAGACACGCCAGGTTGTTTGAGCGAAGCGAAGGGTCAAAATTCAAAACTCAAAACTTTTAAGCTAAGACGCATTTAAATTGTGTATTCCCTGTTGCCTGTTGCCTTTGAGCGATTGAGGTACCTAACCTAAATACCGAACAGCTTATTGCAGTTGACGCTGAATCCGACTGCTTAAACGATTATCTCTAGACGCCATCCGTGCTTTTCCCGCCGCTGCCCAGTCTTTGAGAAATTGAATTTGTTCTTGGGCGGTACGGGCTAGGGGAACGATTTGGCTGGCGGCTTCTACTATATCATCGGTGGTAAAATCTCGATTTTGACTAAAGCCAATGTGCATGGCTTCGATCAGGGTTTGTTCAATTTCTGCGCCGGAAAAGTCGGGGGTTTCATAAGCGAGTCGTTCTCGATCATAGTTTTTGAGGTTATGAGGGCGCAGTCGCCCTAAGTGCAGTTCAAAAATCGCTTGGCGTTCGTCTTGAGAGGGTAAGCCGACAAAAAAGATTTCATCAAATCGCCCTTTCCGCAGCATTTCCGGTGGGAGGGCTTGGATATTATTGGCGGTGGCGACGACAAACACGGGGGATTTTTTCTCGGCTAACCAGTTGATGAACGTACCAAACACCCGACTGGCGGTACCGGAATCGCCTTTGGATTCTACTCCGGCAAAGGCTTTGTCAATTTCATCAATCCAGAGAATACAGGGGGCTAAGGCTTCAGCCAGTTGAATCATTTGGCGGGTGCGGGATTCGGATTCGCCGACTAAGCCGCCGAATAAACGCCCGACATCTAAGCGTAATAGGGGAAGATGCCAATGGTGGGCGATCGCCTTAGCGGTGAGTGATTTTCCGGTTCCTTGTATTCCGACTAACAGCAAGCCACGGGGATGGGGTAATCCATATTGTCGGGCGCGTTCGGTAAAGGCACCGCCTCGGCGCAGCAGCCAGTCTTTGAGGTTATCTAAGCCGCCAATATCGGAAATTCGTTCACTGGTGGGATAGTAGTCTAAGATTTGGGTTTGGCGAATCGATTGGCGTTTTTCCTCTAACACCATTTCCACGTCATCGGGTTGGATTTGCCCCTGCGCCGCGATCGCTCTGGCTAAGACTCGGCGTATCCGTTCTAAGGATAACCCTTGACAAGAACGCACGAGTTCATCTAGAACTTTGTCGCTGAGGGATTGGCTGGTGGCGGCAACTAAGCGGCTAATTTCGGCTTTGATTTCCCCAACATCGGGTAGGGGAAACTCTTGTACCGTCAGCACTTCGGTTAAGTCTGGGGGGATGGCGACTTGGGGGGTAACAATGACGAGGTTTTTCGGCTGGGATTTGAGGAGTCGCGCCAGGTTTTTCAGTTTGCGAGAAACGGAGATATCGTCTAGAAAGCGGTGAAAGTCTCTCAGGATAAAGATAGAAGGGGCGTTGGCGGGGATTTTCTCGACAAACTCTAAAGCCTGTAAGGGATTACGGCGTCCAAACCCTTGATCATTGGGGTTCCCTTGATAGCCATCGACAAAATCCCACAGATAAACCGCCCGTTCACCCAACCGTTGAGCCGCCTGTGCGATCGCGACTTCGGCTCGTTCTTCTTCCAGGGTGGGGATGTAAATTAGGGGATAGCGGGCGCGTAGCAGCAGCTCAAACTCATCATTAAAACTCATGGGGTTTTGACGGGAAATGCAACAACTTGAACAGACCCCAACTAATTGCAAGCAATCTAGTTGGGGATTCTCTCCTGCTGTTACCACGAAGAGCCGCTGTTCTCGGTGAATACCAGGAACTTCTGCCTTGGCACTCCTCCCTGCTATTTCTACTAGGGAGCTAAGACTAAAAAAGCCTTATGAACGCACTAAGATTTTTACCCAGTCGATGCGTTATTGTAACAAATAATCTCTACTGGAACCCCTAATCTTAAGTTTTCTAGGTTCTGTAGGTCGTGCCGAACAAATAAATGCCGCCGTACCTGTCGGAATTCTACCAAAATTGTTAGTGTTTC
>NZ_JAVKBY010000126.1:0-22241 GCF_040222985.1 Coleofasciculus sp. F4-SAH-05 | reverse complement strand
AACCAGTCCTTACGCTCACAGAGAGCGTAGTTATAAACACGCCGACACTGCTCTAACCATCCTTCAAAGATGGCTATCTGATTTTTTGTTGGCTTAAGCTTGAATTCGTAGGTTAGACTAAACAACTTGCATCACCTCCTTACCGTATTATACACACTTTTGACAAAACATCAGAACGATTTATCAAAAGCCGTCCGACAAGGACGGGGCTTGTGACCCAAGTCTTCGGTCATCAAAACCTGAGAATGTCAGGATTTGTAAATTTATTCCTCCAGAAATAGACGAGGATTACCGCAAAAAAGTATCATTAGATACAGAAATAGAATCTACCTGAGAGTTTTGACTCAGATCAGTGCAGTGGATCGGTGGGTAGGTTGCGGTAATCACATTGATATAATCTTATGGATGTCGAGACAGCGATCGATTGGGATGAAGCCTTTGAATATCTACCCGGTTCTCTGGTGGAATTGAAAGCACAACCAGGAACCACATATTGTATTGACTTTTATGAACCCATGATGGTTCCCCCGATCTGGTTAGTGGATGATCCACGTCCCCGCTATCCCCACGAGTTACGGATCGTATCACGCCTGAATGAGCGGGTTTGTTCATTAGAGTCTCAAGACGTTTAAGCGCAGAAGGCTCGTTTCATCTGACAATCAAACCGAGACGCAGAAAAAACAAAATGACTTGTAGGGGCTAGTTTTACCGTTACCTGTGGCGACAAACCCCCTAATTCAATAAACCCGCCCTGCTCCCAACCATTAATGTTTATAATCCAGTTGCTGTAGGCTCTAGGTGAGTGGGTCGAGTTCCGTGAATTCTATTCGCCTAGGCTTATTGAGGGCTAAAGCCCTTACTACGAACTACAAGTTTTTACCAAAGAGAACGTAAATCTAGGGTAAATCCGGGTAAAACCTCTTCTCCAGACAGAGTAGCTGGAGCCTCTAAAATTTCAACATTTTGCTGGGGACGATAAATTTCTATTCTTCTTTGTTCCGGCGCAATTAACCACCCCAAACGGACGCCATTTTCCCTATATTCCTTCATTTTATCCTGCGTCGATTTTAAAGTATCTGAAGGAGACATCAGTTCCACAACAAAATCGGGGCAAATTGGCGGAAACTTGGTTCTTTGTTCTGGAGACAAAGCATCCCACCGTTCCTGTCTCACCCAAGCTAAATCCGGAGAACGATTAGCGCCATTGGGAAGTTTAAAACAGGTTGAGGAGTCAAAGCCAACTCCTAATCGAGTTCGGCGATTCCATATCCCAAAATCAATGACAAGTTCAAAGTTTTGATTTCCGGTTTCTCCGCCAGTGGGGGGCATAATAATTAATTCTCCGTGGGAATTGCGTTCAAATTTCAGATCAGGATTAGCCCGACATAATTGATAAAATTGGTCATCGGTAAGCTGAATAATCGGGTTAAAATCTATAGTATAAGCCGTCATTTTAGTTTTACCTGTTAACTCCACTTCATTGGATTCATTCCCTATTCTCGGTCATTCTCTGACACCGCCTACATTTAGATTGAGGCGAGTCGAGTTAGGTTAATTCTCATACCTCCACATTTAAGCAGCGACTCGCCCCTACAATTGTGATCATGTCAATTTCTCTGATCATCCGTTTGGTCAAATTAATAATCGGTAGTGGCGACTTCCTTGCATTACTTAATAATACCCGTCTATTCAATTTACTCGGGTCGCTCTTACTCAGGTTGCCCATCGCACATTTGCCTATATTTTAAATGGGTTGGGTTATAGTCGCCAAAGGAACCTTGAGCGCACCTCCACCCTCAATACATCTAACGCCAAGATATCCCCTATTCGGATAACCCACCGAAGCAAACGTTGTTGTTTCCGGTCGTGATGTATCACACTATAAGAAGAAAGTCAAGTTCACTGCTGTTTTACCCTGTCATCCAGTTGCCATCAATCCCATGCTGGACGAACCCCGAACAACGTTTCCCAATGATTGAAACCAAACAACCCGAAGACGTAGCCGACTATAACCAGAGTTCATTGAACGCCCTCGATCGCGCGATCGCCTTTTCTCAGGGTGAGTTCTCCCTTGTCTTAGTGCGCTGTAATTACAAGCGTTTGCAAAAGCGTATTTTACACCAACTGCACGAATGCGCTCAAGGTCGATATCAAATACAGGAATTAGTTCTCCCCGAATCCGTCACCACCCTTTACACCACGATTCAGAATTATGTGGACAGGAATCATAGAGAAGCAGGGGGAGCAGAGGGAGCAGAGGGAGCAGAGGGAGCAGAGGGAGCTGGGGGAGCTGGGGGAGCTGGGGAAGCAGAGGGAGCTGGGGGAGCAGAAATTAAAATTAGAGCTAATTCGAGCTATATTGATCCTCCTCCCGCCTTAATTATCCTAGGACTCGAATCCGTGGAAGCTCTGGATGATTTACTCTCCTCCACCAATCAAGTGCGGGATGAATTTCGCAAACGTTTACCCTTCCCCCTCGTCTTGTGGGTGAATGACGAAGTATTGCACAAACTCGTCCGTTCTGCCCCTGATTTTAGCAGTTGGGCGGCAACTCCAATTAAGTTTGAAATTGCTACCGATGAACTCCTCAACTTACTGCAACACAAAGCCGACTCCCTATTTAAAACCGTATTAAAAGGAACGCCGGGACGATATGCGCCGTGGCGTATCTGTACCCACCATGCCCATCTCAATTTAGCCACAGGATGTCGCTCCCGCGCCGAACTTGACTGCGCCCTCCATGACTTAGAACAGCGCCAAGAAACGATTACCCCGGAACTAGAAGCGAGTCTGCAATTCGTTTTAGGGCAATATGATTATGCCAATGATTATATCGATGCCGCCGTTATCCGTTATCAAAAAAGCCTTTGGTATTGGCGCCTCACCAATAACTTAGAACGTCAAGGCGTTCTCCTATTTCATTTAGGCTTATGTTATTGCCGGAATGCCGACTTGCATCGGGCGCAACGACACCGCAACTGGGAAGAAGCTTGGCCCTATCTTCAGCAAGCGGTTGAGGCGTTTGAACGGGCGGAACGTCCAGATTTGGTGGCGCAGTTTATTACCCAACAAGCGGAAGTCTTGCAACATTTGGAAGGCTGGGACTCCTTGCAACACGTCGCCCAACAGTGCTTACGAGTCCATCAACACTACGGTTCCCCCGTGCAACTGGGGCAAGATTACGGCTTTTTAGCTGAAGTAGCCCTCGTGAAACGGCGCTGGAATGATGCCAATCACTGGGCGCGACAAGCCCTCTCCCGGTTAGAATCGGTCTCGGATCAACTTCAAGACTACCAAGGCTTACATCCCTATCTATTGACTCAACTCTATCAACTCATCGTTGTCAAATCCGATCATCAGTTGCGTCAATCAGCGGAAGCCACTCACCATCTGAACCGGGCGAGTCAAGACTTAGCGGATGCGATTGCCAAAAGCGATTATCTTTATGAACCCCAACGTTACTTATATCTCCTGGAAAACTTACGGCGGCTTTACTTCGAGCAACACCGTTACTTAGAAGCATTTCAGATTAAACAAGAACAAGGGGCAGTCGAACAACTCTATGGATTTCGTGCCTTCATTGGTGCGGCTCGTCTCCAGCCTCGACGAGCCGTATCTAATCCTACCTTAACCCCAGTCGAACAGCAAGAAATCGTGGCACAAGAAATAGCCGCATCCGGGCGTCAACATGATGTACAACGTTTAATTGAACGGTTAAGCCGGGCGGATTGCCAATTAACAGTAATTCATGGACCTTCTGGCGTTGGTAAGAGTTCCATCGTTTCCGCTGGCTTAGTGCCTGCCCTAAAGCATAGAGCATTAGGCGATCGCTTAGTGTTACCTGTGGTACTGCAAGTGTACACCGATTGGATTAAGGAACTGGATAAAGGCGTCAGAACCGCCCTATCTGGGTTAACCCCCCGTAAATCTGACCAATTTGCCGCCACAGAAATCATTGGCGACGATAATTCCGATGAATCAATTCTCAACCAACTGATAGCACAGTTACGAGATAACGCGGATCGCAATATCTTAACCGTGTTAATCTTTGACCAATTTGAGGAGTTTTTCCTGGGACATGCCTCTGCTCAACAAGTTCGCTTATTTCATCAGTTTTTTCAGACCTGTTTAAATCTGTCTTTTGTCAAAGTTATTATTTCCATTCGCGAAGACTTCTTACACTACTTATTAGACTTCGAGAAACTGAATCTAGAGGCAATTGACAATAACATATTAGATCGCAAAAATCGCTACCCGTTAGGTAACTTTTCCCGTAGCGATGCCCGGGCGGTAATCCAAAGCCTCACCGAACGCGCCCATTTTTACTTAGAACCCGCATTAATTGATGCCTTAGTTCAAGATTTAGGTCGAGAACTGGGAGAAGTTCGTCCGATTGAATTGCAAGTGGTGGGGGCGCAGCTACAAGCTGAAAATATCACCACGCTGGCACAATATCGACAACGAGGTCCGGTGGAAAAGCTGGCGGAACGTTTCCTGGAAAAAGCATTGAAAGACTGTGGCGCAGAAAATGAACAGGCGGCTTGGCTGGTGTTGCAACTTCTCACCGATGAAAATAATAATCGTCCCTTAAAAACTCGTGCTGAATTAGTTATTGAATCGGATATTGACGCCCAGCCCCTGGATTTAATTTTAGAAATATTAGAGAAATCTGGATTAGTCTTCCTGTTACCCGAAATACCCACCCATCGCTATCAACTGGTTCACGATTACCTGGTGGAATTTATCCGCCAAAACGAGCAAAATAGTTTGCAGAAAGAACTGGAAGAACTGCGACAAAAAGATAAAGATAGTCAAACTAAAATCCAACAACTAATTCGGGAAAAAAGCCTGCGGTCTAAATTATCAGCGGCGACGAAAAAACACGCAGCGGCGGTGGAAAAACAACATCAAGCCGAGGGGAAATTGAATCAAGTTCTACGACGCCGTTTGCAAGAAGCCCGAATTGCGGGCGTGACGTTAGCTACCCTGGCGGTGATTGCCGTCGGACTGGTATTTCGGGCAGTATTTAGTGAAACCAACGCCCGATTAATTGCTCTGAATGCTTCAGCTGAAGCCTTGGTTGCTTCCAACCGTAAATTTGACGCCTTGCTGAAAAGTTTATCCGCTGCTAAAGAATTAAAACAAGCCCTGGGGGTGACACAGGAAACCCGGATGCGGGTGATTTCTACATTGCAACAGGTGGTGTATGGGGTGAAAGAACGCAACCGTTTAACGGGACATAATGATTGGGTGAGTAGCGTTAGCTTTAGTCCCGATGGTGAGTTAATTGCTTCGGCGTCTCGGGATAAAACGATTAAACTGTGGAGTCAGCAGGGGGAATTGTTGAAAGACGTAGGGAAACATGAAGAGGGGGTGTATGCGGTGCGCTTCAGTCCTCAGGGTGAGATATTAGCGTCTGCCAGTGAGGATCATACCATTAAACTTTGGAGTCGCGAGGGTAGATTATTAAGAACCTTAACTGGACATCGCGATCGCGTCCACAGTATCAGCTTTAGTCCCGATGGTCAACGGCTTGTCTCGGCGAGTGAGGATAATACGATTAAACTTTGGCGTATCGATGACGGAAAGCTGCTGAAAACCCTATCAGGTCATAATCATTGGGTGTTAGATGTTAGTTTCTCTCCCAATGGTCAGTTGATTGCTTCAGCCAGTCGTGATAAAACGATTAAACTGTGGCAATCTGATGGTAAATTACTCAAAACCTTAACTGCCCACAATAAACCCGTACTCGACATCAGTTTTAGTCCCGATGGACAATATCTCGTCTCTGCTAGTGCAGATAAAACCGTCAAACTGTGGCGAACTGATGGCAGATTACTCAACACCCTATCCGGACATCAAGATGCTGTAATTGCCGTTACTTATAGTCCAGATGGTCAGATGATTGCCTCTGGAAGTGACGATAACACAATTAAACTCTGGCGTCCCGATGGCACATTAATCGACACCTTGCAGGGACATGGTAAGGCGATTCTGGGATTAGGATTCAGTCCCAATGGCAAAATTTTAGCCTCAGCTAGTGCCGATAATACGATCAAACTCTGGCAACTTGAGGGAGGAATGTTGCAACCGATTCCCGGACATAGCCAACCCATCAGCAGCGTTAGTTTTTCCCCCAATAGTCAGACGATTGCTACCGCTAGCTGGGATAATACGGTAAAACTCTGGACTCGTCAGGGTGAATTGTTAAAAACAATTGCGGCACATCAAAAGTCAGTTAATAGTGTTAGTTTTTCTGACAACGGTGAGACCCTAGCCACAGGCAGTGACGACACAACAATTAAACTCTGGAATCAAGATGGAACCTGGCAGAAAACCTTGTCCGGACATAAGGATGGGGTAACCAGTGTTAATTTTAGTCCCGATGGTCAGCGACTCGTATCCAGTAGCGCAGATCAAACAATCAAACTGTGGCACATTGATGGCAAATTGGATAAAACCTTAATCGGTCATCAAGGGACAGTGTGGGGAGTAAGTTTTAGTCCCGATGGGTCTTTAATTGCTTCAGCCTCTGACGATAAAACAGTGAAACTTTGGAGTCGTAACGGCAACTTTATCAAAACCTTAAGGGGACATAATGGAGCAGTCAATTGGGTCACCTTTAGCCCCGATGGTGAATTGATTGCCTCGGCGAGTAGTGATGGAACGGTGAATCTCTGGAATCGAGAGGGTGAATTCATGCATTCCTTGAAGGGACATAATGGAGCAGTCAATTGGGTGACATTTAGTCCCGATGGCGAGTTTATAGCCTCAGGGAGTGATGACAAAACTGTGAATCTTTGGAGTCGGTACACGGGGAATTTAATTAATTCATTTTCGGTTCATAAAGATGCCGTGTTTAGCGTGAGTTTTAGTCCCGATGGTGATAGTTTGGCATCCGCGTCTCAAGACACAACCGTGATTCTGTGGAATTTGGATTTAGCGGATTTAATTGGACGCAGTTGTTATTGGTTAGACGATTATTTACACAATAATTCAGAGTCGTTAACCCTTAATAATGCCAATCCCCAGGATTTTCGGGCATTGTGTGAGGGGAGATAGGGAATTTCACGTTCATCGTTCATGGTTCATCTTTCCTGGCAATCTAGTCGAATGATACTGAAATTTAAAAACAAGGTACAACGTCGAGAACAAGACACGGTAGCTGCCAACGTCCGATAAAAATAGGACTTACGCTTTCTTGACGGCACAGGCGCTACCTGTAGGGGCACGGCAATGCCGTGCCCCTACCATAAATGGCGTTTGTGCGTAAGTCCTGAAAAATTTAGGATTGGACTCCAATGTAGTAAAATGTAGCCTGTAGAGATGTTGCTGGCAAGGTTTCTACAGTCCCCAATTCCCAACCCTTAATTATGTCCAACCCTTTTTTACTCAGCCGCGTCCTTTTACAGTTTAATTCGTCAGACGAAGACCTAATTAATGAACTATCAGCCGCCACGTTCACACCGGATGGTAGTTTGTGGCTTGGTTCCGATGAAGGGATAAATGTTGAACGTCTATCGCTGATCGAACCTTGTGTTTTTGGCAATCACCAATCCTATTGTCTAGCCGATTTCATTGAACTGTTTAATCAAGATGATGAAATTGATATTGAAGGAATTGATTATGCCGATAATTATCTTTGGATAACCGGATCTCACAGCACCAAACGTGGCAAACCCAAGGGGAAAAACGTAGAAAAAGACATCCAACGCCTTGCCACGATTAAAACCGATGTGAATCGATATTTACTTACTCGTATTCCCATCGTGAATGGCGAATTATTAAAGGTATCGTCTCTCCCGGATAATCCGGAATAAAAATTGACCGCCGCCTGCTTACAAAAGACAGACGCGAGTAATAGTCTCATGGATGCCTTAATTGACGATATTCACTTAGGTCCCTTTGTGACGCATCCCTTACCCAGCAAAGATAATGGCTTAGATATCGAAGGATTGGCGGTGCGTGGCGATCGCGTGTTTTTAGGCTGTCGGGGTCCGGTTCTCCGGGGTTGGGCAGTTATCATCGAAATCAAAGTGGCTGAATCTGCACCCGGTATCCTAACCCTACAGGACATTGGGGACAACGGGAAACGCTATCTCAAACACTTTATCGATCTCAATGGTTTAGGAGTGCGGGAACTCTGTTGGCAAGGAGACGATTTGCTGATTCTGGCTGGACCAACAATGGACTTAGAAGGCGCTATCCGGGTATTCCGCCTCACGTCTATTTTAGACCGTTCAGCCGACAGTATAACGGGGCAAGTCACAGGAGAGTTAGAACCCCTGTTTGACTTACCCTTTACCCCAGGATGCGATCGCGCCGAAGGTTTAGCCTTGTTTCCCTGCTTAGGAGAATCAGATGCGCTGTTAATTGTTTATGATTCCCCTAATCCCATTCGCCAAATTGAACCGAGTGCGATTTACGGAGACGTTTTTAGTGGAAACATTTTCGGCTAATCGTGCTAAATACGTTAAGATTCTCTAGATTTAGGATAGTTTAGCTTGCTCGGCGAGAAGCCTCACGATCTAATCTTTGATTGAATGTAGGAGGATGTCACGTAGGATCTAGTTATAGAGTGGGGATGTTCTGGCAATCAAGCAATTTTATGCCATAGCGTTTCCTGAACTTGACTCATCTCTTCCCGGACTTTTAGATAACTACAGGGAATACTATCGATTACAGCCATTGCGGTTTCCCCATTGCTATGAAGTTCGAGTTGAGCTTGGGGAGGGGCTTCAAAGAATAAACGCTCCTGGGGAAATATAATTCGCTCAAATCGCCAATTTGGGATATTGATAATCCGAGCGATTAAGGTTTTGCCCGTTCCATTTGTATAGTAACAAAGCATGAGATTACTACTGTCATTGAGCCGAGAGGGATAGAGTTGAGTCATGATTAAATAACCCCAGTAACGTTATCAGTTGGTTACAATTCTTACTCAGAAGAAGGATAAAGGATTAACAAAACGCTTTATCCTCCCCAAGTTTGACTTAAGAAGGCAAGCGCAGCGCGGTTTCAAATACCCACCAGTTCACAGGCTTACAAAAAAGCAGATACCAAAAACACGAGAGCCTTCTGCCGTCTGCCTTCTGTTTTATCCATAATTTCTATCAAGCACAGCTTCCCTTATGAAAAAGCGGGCGCAAAAAGATGGGTATAGTTCCAAGGCAAGGTATAGAATTGAACATTCGTCAAGGACGAGGGAGGATGCCAATCCGATTGACTGTGTAGAATATACTCTATTCCCCAATGAGCATAGGTTTCCACCCGCAAACGTAGTTCTAAAGAATGGTAAGGGATTTTTGTTGGTACATAACCGTTTGCCGTTTCCTTTGCCTGAGTATAAACTTCAGGAATAGCCGCCATCACGTAGTCAACCAGTCGTTGACGTACATCGGGCTGGGCAAATAGTTCGGTGTAGGGTTCATCACCATAAACTGCCAGGGCATTGTCAATTTCTTCATTCACTAATTGTAGTCCCAAGTCTACAACCGCTTTAGACAGTGATTTAGACATTGTTCATTTCCTCAACTTGATGGCTTTCCTGCTGATATCAGAATGGATCTGTCGTCCACGGAAACACTGAAATTCAAGGACATTGAGTCAAAAAGGGAAATATCCCTGTGGGTCATTGCTGGATGAACATTACTGACTCTACAGGTTAAACGTAAAAAAATTGGGGAATGACACTCAAGAGAATTTAGTGTTTTTCTAAAGAAAAGATTAAGAAAAGGGTTTCAATCGATAACCAACGCTATGAACCGTCTCAATCAAATCATCTGGCGCTCCCACTGCTTTGAGTTTGTAACGTAAGCTCTTAATGTGGGCTTTAACGGTATCTTCAAAAGGGGTTGCCTCTGATGTCCACAAATGCTCAATGATGAACTCACGGTTGATGATCCGCTGACTATTTCGCAAAAACAACTCTAGGCAGGAATACTCCTTCGGGGTTAAATGTACAGGCTGTTGATTATAGGTTACTTGATGACGACTTGGATCAAGCTTTAATCGCTCCCACTCTAGTACTGGCGGTACTGAACATCCTCCCCGTCGCAACAGCGCTCGAATGCGAGCTAATAGTTCTGGCAAATCAACGGGTTTGACCACATAGTCATCAGCGCCTGCATCTAAACTATTCACCTTATCCGTGCTGGTGTCAAGGGCTGTGATCATTAGAATTGAGCCGTGATAGTCGCTAGAACGCAGACGCCGACACAAACTGATACCATCTAATTTAGGGAGCATGACATCTAGCAAAATTAAGTCATAATAGAGCCTTGTAATTTGTCGCCAGCCTGCTTCCCCATCATTGACAACATCAACATCATAATTTTGATCGACAAGCGCCTCTGTGAGGGCTTCTGCGAGCGCGATATCATCTTCCACCAACAAGATTTTCATAGCCAATTAATTGAATAAATCGGTAAGCCAACTCAAGTAGATATAGCAGATGCGCTATAGCTTAATTCCCACTTTACCAACCTTAACATTGGCTCTACTCATTCTCTAGAGCATCGATCCAGTGATCACAGTTAAGTAATCGGACGAGTGACGTAGCTTGCTTCTTTTCGGGAGCGAGTATGACCAATGAAAAATGATAAATGATAAATGACAAGTAACAAATGACACATTCTATCCAACCCAAAAATCTGCTTGCTGGTTTGGGTTTAGCATTACTGATCCTTAGTAGTCCGATCGCTGTTTATGTATGGCGGTTAATGGGATTCGCTCCCCAGGCGTATCGGGAGCATCCTCTGTTGTTAATCACCATCACTAACGGTTTCAGTATACTGCTATTAATTGGCATCTACTATCGCTTCTGGGTACGACTTAGGCAACTGGAACAAGACAATGACAACAGCAGATTCTTGTCTCCAGAGATTCGCGATCGCCAACAAGCTGAGTTGCAAGAACAGAATTTTGTTTCCGTAATTCTCGATACCGCTAATGCCTTAATTACCGTTCTCGATCAACAGGGCCGAATTATTCGATTTAATCAAACCTGTGAACGACTAACTGGCTATTCCTTTGAGGAAGTCAAGGGAAAGTATATTTGGGATTTGTTTTTAATTCCAGAAGACATTGAATGTGTAAAAACCATTATTAAAGAACTCCAAGCCTGTAATTTTCCTAACGAGCATGAAAATTACTGGATCGCACGAGATGGCACTCGGCGTCTAATTTACTGGTATAATAGAGTCTTGCTTGATGACAACAGTGCAGTTAAGTATCTGATTGGAATTGGCATTGATATTACTGAACGTCAGCAAGCCGAAAAAATGCGTCGCCAACTCGAACGCCAGCAAGAACTGAGTCAACTCCAGCTACGCTTTTTTTCATTAGTGTCCCATGAATTTCGCACCCCATTGAGTACGATTTTAGCCTCCGTTCAACTCCTACAAATTTGCCCGAATAAATTTTCTCCAGATAAAAAAATCAGAAATCTGCAACGTATTGAAAGCGCGGCTAAACGTCTGCGGCAAATGTTAGATAATATTCTCACGATTAATCGTGCTGAAACGGGACAATTGGAGTTCCAGCCGACGCGGGTGAATCTTGAACAGTTTTGTCAAGGGATTTTAGCGGAGATACCACGTAATCCTGACAATCCGTATAATCTAAATTTGGTTAGGCAGGCAGACTGTAGCCGTGCCTGTTTGGATGAACAGCTATTGCGTTCTATTTTGATAAATTTACTAACGAATGCGATTAAATATTCTCCGCCAGGTAGTACTATTGATTTACGGCTAACTTGTACAACAACTGAGGTGGATTTCCAAGTTTGCGATCAGGGTATTGGCATTCTTGCTGATGATATCCCTCATATATTTGAAGCCTTTTACCGGGGAAAAAATATTGATAGTATTCCGGGTTCAGGATTAGGGTTAACGGTTGCCCAAACTTGTGTTATCGTACATGGTGGCACTATTAGCGTGACCAGTGAACATGGAGTTGGCACAACGTTTACGGTAACAATTCCTGGCGAAGTCATAAGTCAAGTGTAGGGGCGGGTTTAGACACTGTAGGGGCGGGTTTAGACACTCAAGTAAGCTTGTCACCGATAACGGTTCAACAAAACCCGCCCTTATGCATAAGTAAAGAAATAGAAAATCGGGTATAAATTGAGTGTGAGAGTAATGAGCAAAAAACAAACTAAACACAACCATTTTGCTATTACTAACGCCGCTAAGATAAGGTTGATCATCTTATTTTTCCTATTGATAAGTTTAGGAATTTGGACAGGGTTGACGTTTTCGGAACCGACGAGTCCCCAACAGGCAGCCGCTCAAGTTAAGCGGCTAGAAGCTATTTATACTCAGGGGAATTATATCGAGGCGGGGATTTGGAGCGCGATCGCACTCGGATTTGGAGTCCGAATCATTCGCCGTTCGGGAACAGAGCGATATCAAGCACTCATGGCTTTCCTCACCTTCTTTTTCTTTGGACTATCGGATATCATCGAAGTACAGACAGGAGCCTGGTGGCGTCCTTGGTGGTTATTTGTGTGGAAAAGCCTCTGTGTGTTTTCCATGGCAGCTTTGCTGATTAATTACCTGCGATCCGATCGATAGTAGTGAAACCAGCCCCTAAACATCGGTCAGGGCGGGTTTTGAACAAACATTAGTCATCAATAGCGAAAAGAAAATCCCTAAACCCGCCCCTACACAAAACCAGACCCCTTGAGCCAAGCGAAGGGTTAAAACCAGGTTCCCGACGAACGAAGTGAAGGCTCAAAACTTCACCAATTCCCCGCCAACGATAAAATAGCAAATGTAGCCAATAATTGGGAATTAACATGAATCAGCCAATGCCAGGGAATCCCAAAGCCAACTCTGATTCTGATCAATCGATGACCACGGGTGATCCAGGTTTACGATCCTTTGCTGACCGTCTGGCTAATAATTTGGCACGGGATACACTAATTCAAGGAACGACTGACTATCTGCGAAAAGTGTTAGCCGTCGATCGCGTGGTTCTCTATTATTTCTATTACGAGTGGAAAGGTCAAGTCACCTTCGAGTCATTGAGTTCTCCCAACTACTCCATCTTCGGCTCGACTGGCGGCGATGAATGCTTTAATGACGAGTATGCCGAGTTATATTATGCAGGACGAGTGAGAGCGATCGCAGATATTGAAACCGAACCCATCGATCCCTGTCACCGCGACTTTTTGCGTAGCCTTAAAATACGTGCCAATTTAGTGGTGCCGATTCTTACACCGCGACGCTTATGGGGATTACTCGCGGCTCATCATTGTCAAGATACCCATCCTTGGTCACCGTCTGACATTGAAGCCATGAAAAAAGCCGCCCAAACCTTAGCGACGGTTCCAGCAATTCGAGATAGCTAGATATCGATGAAACTCAAAGTCCTAATTCTAGCGCTGACAACTCTTACCGCACTCGTCGGTACGGCGGATTGGGCGGCAGATTTTCCCCTGAGTCGCTCCCTGTTGTCACAGTGGCAATGGGGCGGCTCGGGGCAGTCACAAACCCTGCTCAAAGACCGTATTTTAGATGAAGGGGAAACAGAAGCCGCATTTCGGGCGCGGAGTTTGGCGATTCGGGAAAAGGTGGCGGCGGCGGATTTAGAGGGATTGGATACCTGGTGGCGTACTCGCACAATTAGTGATCCCCATAAATACTTACTTCCAGTTATTCTTGCCCGCCTCAGCTTAGGGGAACAATACGATCGCCAGCAAACCTGGGATATACTCTTGGGTTTAGATGAAGGAAAACCTGATCTTTATCACTTTCGCAGCCCCTACGATATTCGCATCTTCTTCTTATTCCGAGATACCATGCCCAAAGCGGTACAAGCCTCTTACCGTAGTATGGTGGATTCGCCGCGTGTACGAGAGTGGCTGGAACAGGGTACAGAAAATCATATGTTCATGCAGCGTATTTCCGGTTTAGCGCTGATGGATGGAAGTGGTTTCCCTACGCCTCTCCCGGCGACGGCGGCGACAAATGAGGCTTGGCTTAGGGCAGAATTGAATAAGTTCCTGACAATTGGACAGGGAGAGTTTCATTCTTCGACGTATTATGGGTATGCGATCGCAGGTTTGCTGAATCTCTATGATTTTGCTGATACTCCCGAATTGCGCCAGTTGGCGAAAGCCGCATTAGACTGGTACGCCGTCAATATGGCGGTGCGCTTCAGTTGGGGAACCGCAGGTGGTGCGGAAAGTCGCGGGTTTGATCGCGGGACGTGGGATGATAGTGGTTTGAGTGGCGTGGCTTGGATTTGGTGGGGGGATAGTTTGACCCAGAGCGGAGTCGAAGGGTTGACACCTGTCGAGCGTATGGATCGTGGTGTGACTAGGGTAGCATTACCTGCCGCGTTAAGTGATTATCGTCCGCCGCCTCAATTGAGAGCGATTGCCCGTAAGGAAATAGAATTACCCTTTCAGCTTAAAGCCAGTCATCCGGGTTATTATAGTTATCACCAAGACAATCGATTTTGGGAAATCTTTTATGTGACTCAAGACTATAGTTTGGGCACATTAATTGACCCCAGTCGTTCGTATCGAGTCAAAGGCACCATTAATGCCCAATATGCTACCTATAAATTAGTCATCCGTGATCCTAAAGGGCAAAATAATGCCGTTGTTAGTTTGGGTGGAACCTATCATTCAGACATGGCGACAGGGCGTTCTCCAGGTGATCAGTACGTCCAAGAAAAGGGCGCAGTGATTTATCAGTTACGCTTAAATCCACGAGATCAAGCTGCCGATGTACCAGGGCGTTCTCACCTAGTTTTACCGACTCGATATGGGAAACCTCTGCGCTATGGGGACTGGTACATTTGGCGCATTGAAAATACCTTCCTTTGCGCTCGTCCTTGGGGTGAACAGATAGACTGGCAAAATCAGGTATCGGAGAAATATTCTGATTACCAGGTGTTAGCGGCAATCGGTAAGAATACGGCTTGGATTACCGATGTAGCCAGTATTGATGATTATCCCACAATCGAGGCGTTACAGCAAGCCCTTGACCAAACTGAGATTCGCAATACGTCCTCGCGAACACGCTATCGCGATCGCTCCTGGGAGACAATGGGTCAGATTACCTATACCAGTTTAGCGGGCGATCGCTTACAGATGACCTATCAACCCAATCGAGGAGCGGGTTTAGCACAGATTAATGGGAAAGAGCGAGTTCTCGACGATTGGGCGGTGTTGGATAGTCCTTATGTTCAGCAAGACTTAAATAGTGGTCTTTTAGAGGTATTTTCTCCCCTAGGAAACTGGCGTCTGCGAGGCACATTGACAAGTCCAGAATGGGAGTAGGTAATCAGTAATAATTAGGGACTGCTGAATAAGTTTTGTGGTGGAGAGAGGCAACAGGCAACAGGCAACAGGGAACAGGCAACAGTTTCAACCCTCTGTTAAGGTAAGATGCGGGTTTAGGGACAATTGTAGGGGCGGGTTTAGGGACAATTGTAGGGGCGGGTTTAGGGACAATTGTAGGGGCGGGTTTAGGGACTAAATTCAGCTAGTCACCGATAACTGTTCAACAAAACCCGCCCTCCCCACCGATAACCTATCTTTCCATTCCTGATTGCGTCAAATTTCCATGAAAAAAGGAATCAGAGGAAGATAATAATTCTCTTCCGTAAATGCACCTAAAAAATGGACTCCTCCATGAACAAGTTAACCCTGATGATCTGTCCCCATGATACAGCCAAAAAACCAGATCAATGGTTTCGCTTCATCCAATATTTGAATAATCAGCTTGATGTCAACATACATTTAGAGGTTTCGCTGGATTTCGAGGATTTTCATCAACATCTCGATCAAGCCGATATCGTCTACGCTAATCCGGCTGATAGTATCCGTCTGCGGGAACAAGGGTTTTCTGCGGTGGTTCGTCCGAGCAATCTCTATGATGAGGTGGTGTATATTGCCCATCAGGATATCGCCAATCCAACCTTAGATTCGCTGCACGGGAAAACTCTTGCTACTGTCAAAAGTATGCTACCGATTAAGGTTGCTTTACATAGTCTCAAAGAAAAAGGAATTGCACCTGCACAACTGTTGGATAAATCCTCGTGGTTAGGAGTAATCAATAGCGTGTCCAAAAACGAAGCCCCTTTCGGCATTGTCTATAAAGACACATACAAGGAACTCTCACCCAATACAAAGGCAATGGTTAATGCCTTTGCTGAATCGCAAGAAAAGGTCATCTTTCATGGTATCCATGTTAGTCCCAATGCTATGGCTCATAAGAGTGAATTAGAGCGTGTTCTCTTAGAGATGAATACGACTCCAGCCGGAAAAGATGTGTTGCAAGAACTCAATATTGAAGGATGGTGTAAAACTACGTCCGAAGAAATTAGCACGGCTAAGGAAATTATGATGGCGGCTTAAACCATTCGATTCATCCCCAACCAACTTTTTAGTATGATCGGGGATGAATCGCAAAATTAGATAAATATACGACTTAGGACAGATGACATTTAGATAATATCTGCATTATATGTTCCCTGTTGCCTGTTCTCTGACAAAATTCCATCATCGTTTTCGAGAGTGACTGATATATTGCCCATGAATATTCACTCCATAACCAGGTAGGTGAGTAATCCAGAAATCCAGCGATCGCGCGTTTTCGGGTAGAATATTAACTTCCTAACCTAAATCGTATTTAGCGAACTATTTTTTGATGACCTTTTTGGGTAATCCTCCACTATACCCTGACGCGGTTAGTGAGGGAGGATGTCAAACTTGTACTCTAGTAGAGAAGAGCTAGACCATTATCAATGGAAATTAATACCCCCGATTGGGTGAAGCACGCCGTCTTTTATCAAATATTTCCCGATCGCTTTGCCAAAGGCAATCCACCCCATTCGCAAGTGGCTAAAACCCTTCCCCTAGAACCCTGGGATGCCCTGCCCACTTTACAAGGCTATAAGGGCGGAGATCTTTGGGGCGTAATGGAAAAACTCGATTATTTGCAAGATTTAGGCGTTAACGCCATTTACTTTACCCCCATCTTTCAATCCGCCAGTAACCACCGTTACCACACTCACGATTATTATCAGATCGACCCAGTATTAGGGGGGAATGGCACATTCATGAAACTCTTGGAGAAATGTCATCAGCGGGAGATGAAAGTCGTTCTGGATGGTGTATTTAACCATGCGAGTCGCGGCTTCTTCTTCTTCCATGACATTCTCGAAAATGGTCCTTATTCGCCGTGGTTAGATTGGTTCAAGATTGAACGCTGGCCCCTATCAGCCTATGATGGCGACAAACCCGCTAACTATGTCGGTTGGGAAGGCAATCGGGCGTTACCTGAATTTAACCATGATAATCCCGACGTGCGGGAATATATTATGCAGGTTGCCGAACATTGGATTAAACTCGGCATCGATGGCTGGCGGTTAGATGTCGCCTATGAGATTGAAACGCCAGGATTTTGGCAAGAATTTCGCGATCGCATCAAAGCCATTAACCCAGATGCCTATATTGTCGGCGAAGTGTGGGTAGACTCCCGTCAGTGGCTAGATGGGACTCAATTTGACGGGGTAATGAACTACCTATTCACCGGACCCACCATTGCCTTTACCGCAGGCGATCGCGTGATTCGGGAATATGTCGAACAACCCTCTTACCAACCCTATCCTCCCCTAGATGCACCGGGTTATGCGGCTAAAATCGAGCATCTGTTGCAGCTATACCCCTGGGAAATTCAACTCACCCAACTCAACCTGCTAGCCAGTCATGATACAGCCCGACTGCTATCTATTGCTGAAGGAGGGAAAAACGATCCATCCGCCGAAGCGATCGAAAGCGTTAAGCTGGCTACGCTATTACTGTTTACCTTTCTCGGTGCCCCCAGCATCTATTATGGCGATGAAGTTGGGTTACCTGGCGCATTAGATCCCGACTCCCGCCGGGGTTTTCCCTTAGAATCTCAATGGAATCCAGAGATTCTCGATTGTCACCGTCAGCTTATTGCCCTGCGTCATAATCGCCCTGCACTGCGTACAGGTAGCTATCAAGTGCTGTTCGCTGAGGGAATGACGTATATCTTTGCCCGCAAACTGGAGGCAGACGAATTAATTATCGCCGTTAATGCCGGAACCACAACCGCCCAAGTTCAGGTGGAAGTGCCGCCAGAGTTATCACCACGCCATCAAATCGTGTACGGTGACGCCAGCTTCACCTGGAATCAAAACCATTTGGCGATAGACTTACCGCCTCGGACAGGTTGTATTTTGGGTTAACTTATCCGTTCAGGTACAGGTGTAGGGGGAGTTGTCAGATCACTCCCCCATTTCCCTTGTCTACTGTTTTTAGCGGATTTCCTGAGTAGAAAGTTACAGTTTTGTAAAGTATTGCTGCTTACATCCGGAAGTCACCACAGTCAGTCCTACAATAGGAGTATCCTCCAAGAGCAACTAAGACCAGCCCTAGCTCTGCTCTATTACGACACAATAGTACAGGACGGAGTAGTCAGTATGAAGCTTGTGATCCAGGGCAAGAACATTGAAATCACTAATGCAATTCGAGAATATGTTAATCAAAAAATAGAAAAAGCGGTCAATCACTTTCAAACTATGACGACTGAGGTGGACGTGCATCTCTCTGTTGCCCGTAATCCTCGGATCAACACGAAGCAAACTGCCGAAGTTACCATTTATGCCAATAAAACCATAATTCGTGCCCAGGAGAGTAGCGAAGACTTGTATGCCAGTATCGATCTGGTAGCAGATAAGATCCAACGTCAACTGCGTAAATACAAAGAAAAGCTGCAAAAGAAAACACAGGCACAACCCAAAACTGGTGCTGTGATTCATGAAGCCCCTGTGGTTGAGGATTTAATTGGCGATCGCACTCCCGAACTGCCCACAGAAGTCGTGCGGATGAAATATTTTGCCATGCCGCCGATGACGATTGAAGAAGCCATGGAACAGCTTCAACTGGTCGATCATGACTTCTATATGTTCCGGAATGCGAAAACTAACGAGATTAACGTTCTCTATGAACGCAATCACGGCGGATATGGTGTGATTCAGCCTCGCAATGGCAATGGTCATACCAATCATACCAATGGCAAGACTGCCCAAAATGCTGCGGCGGTAACTGATACATCAACAGTTTCATAGCATCTGTTATCTATCGAACTTGAAATCCTCTCTTGATTCTCCCCCGAGTGACAGGCGGGGGATTATGTTATTGGTCATTTGTCATTTGTCATTTGTCATTCGTCATTAGTCATTAGTCATTAGTCATTTGTTCATTGTTCATTAGTAATCCTCTTCCCCAGCTCCCCCATCTTTGGGATTACCATTGAGTTGGGACTGTAGTACATCGAGGATTAGTGGCGTGGCAAGGGCAAAGATTCTAATTGTCGAAGATGAAATTATTACCGCTCAAGCCATTGCTGGTCAACTCAAACGACTGGGTTACGACGTGGTAGATATCGCCAATTCAGGTACAGCCGCCCTCGCTAAAGTCGCGCAAACTTGTCCAGATCTGGTGTTGATGGATATTGTTCTCAAACACCGAGACATGGATGGAATTGAAGCCGCCGAGCAGATTCGCAACCAATTTAAAATACCCGTCATCTACCTGACGGCACACTCCGAGGCGGCTACCTTGGCGCGTGCGAAAGTGACAGAGCCATTTGGCTATATTGTCAAGCCCTTTAATCAACGCGATTTAGGGATTACCATCGAAATTGCCCTTTATAAGCATCAAACCCAACAGCAGTTAATCGAACGCGAGGAATTTCTCTCCACGATTCTCGACTCAACCCATGATGCGGTAGTCGCAACGGATGCAACAGGCGGCATTACCTATATGAATCCTATCGCCCAAACCTTAACGGGTTGGTCATCTACTGAGGCGATGGGTAAACCCGTTACTGAAGTGGTGCAAATTTTCGATGAAGCCACGAATACAGTTGTGGAAAACCCGGTGATACTGCTGCTGCGGGGTGAACCTGTGCCGAATCAAGGACATAATCGCCTGTTGATTGCTAGAGATGAAACCAAAACACCCATCGTCGATCACGTTTCCTTAATGCGCCCTAATGATGATGACATCAAGGGTGCTGTTTTAGTCGTTTGCGATATCAGCGAACGTCGTCAAGCCCAAGCCTTAGAACTAGAACGGGTTAAACTAGCCACAGAAGTTGCAGAACGCCAAAAAGCCGAGGCAGAAATTCGTAAAGCTTTAATCGCTGAACAGGAATTGAGCGAACTGAAATCTCGGATTGTGGCGATGATTTCCCACGAATACCGCACCCCCTTGGCGGTAATTTTAACCTCAACGGAACTCCTGAAACGCTACAGTACCCAGTTATCACAAGAGAAACAACAAACCTATTTAGACCGGATTCAAATGGGCGTCAAGCAGATGGCTCAGCTTGTGGAAGAGGTTCTCACGTTTAATAAAGCCCAAGCGGGTGAACTTCAGTTGAATCCCGAACCGTTGAATATGGAAGACTTTTGTCTGCAATTAGTAGATGAACAGCGATTGATGGTTGGCGATCGCTATACGTTGACCTATGATGCTCAACTCTCGTCTAGAGAAGCGGAGTTGGATAAGCAGATGCTGCGACATATTGTCACCAATCTCCTCAGCAATGCGATTAAGTATTCTGCCAAAGGCACGACGGTTTCCTTGTCCCTACGCCGCGAGGATGACACCCTGATCCTCCAAGTTCAAGATCAAGGGATTGGTATTCCCGAATCAGAGCAACCTCGATTATTTTCCCCCTTTTTCCGCGCCAGCAATGTCAGCACAATTGCCGGGACGGGGATGGGATTGTCTATTGTTAAAAATTGTATAGATTTGCATCAGGGGGAGATTGCGATCGCGAGTGAGGTAGGCAAAGGGACAACGGTGACGGTGACGTTACCTGTCAACGCCAAGCCATCGTCCGGAGATGCGACCCATTAAGACGTATCAATTGATGAAGTTTTATCCTATCTAAAAAATAATCTATAATTTCGCCTCAATGGGTGATAAAGCCCCGTACAATATAGTTTGATAGAATCTTTTGAGGTGGAGGTAACAGAGCAATCATGCCCGCAGCCGTTGGGACGATTGAAACGTTAGGGTTTCCTGGGGTACTTGCCGCAGCAGACGCCATGGTAAAAGCTGGCGCGGTTACCCTGGTGAAGTTTGATCGCAATGAAAGTGGTCGCTTTATGGTCAGCGTTCGGGGCAAAATATCCGAAGTTAAGGTGGCTGTAGATGCGGGTCTAGAAGCGGTGGAGAAAACACACGGCGCTGAGATAACCGGTTACTACATCATTCCTAATCCCCACGAAAATGTTGACACCGTTCTACCGATTGAATATACCAGTCAAGTTGAACAGTTTCGCTCATTTTAACTGAGTAAGGGAAGGGTAAATATTTCAGTGACTCTAGGTCTGGTTCGCGATTAAAAGGCTAAAGACAAAGAGTATGTTTCTGAAAAAATACCCATAATTCGTAGAATAAATTTTTGAGTTCATTAATTGATTGAGGAGATTGGCAATGTCAATAGTAGCAGTTGGGTCAATTGAAACCAAGGGCTTTCCCGGTATATTAGCCGCCGCAGATGCTATGGTTAAAGCGGGTCGAGTGACCATAGTCGGCTATATCCGCGTTGGTAGCGCTCGTTTTAATCTGAATATTCGTGGCGATGTTTCCGAGGTAAAAACCGCCATGGATGCTGGAATTGCAGCCGTTGAGAAAACCTATGGTGCAACCTTAGAATCGTGGGTGATTATTCCCCGCCCTCATGAAAATGTGGAGTGTGTTCTGCCAATTGCGTACACAGAAGAGGTTGAGCAGTACAGAGAAGCGGTTGAGAATCCATTAGTCCAAGGTAGAGGAAACAGGTTGCAACGTTAGCAAAATAAGGGAAAGTTTTGTGTAGGGGTGGGCGTGAGCCATTGAATTTTGGTATTTACTGATAACCTTTGCACAAAACCCGCCCTTGATCAAAAAAGACAAATGACCTGAAATCACCAAGCGATCGCGTCTTCCGCGTACCCTCCCCAAAGCCTGTGAAGCCAAGCGATCGCGCCAGCGAATCACACCCAGGATTCAATCCACCATAATCGGTCGCCTCAACAGACTCATCATTTCTCCCGAAGCACCATAAGGAATCGGTGGACTCCACTCCCTCACATCGGCAAACCGTAAGCGATGCAGCGTTTTGATAATGCTGTTGATCCCTTTACGGGAACCGATAACCATCACCTTAATAAATTCTTTCCCGGAAACGGGATCA
>NZ_JAVKBY010000103.1:0-12529 GCF_040222985.1 Coleofasciculus sp. F4-SAH-05 | reverse complement strand
TTAGCTTATCCGGCGATAGGTTCCCCACGCTCTAATCTTCGATTGAGCGTGGGATGAATCGCCAGTTTATTATTGACAACTTGCTTGTTGTCAGCTAATATTAATTCTCTGGCGATAAGCAAGAAGTGGGCTCTTGCGTATTCCCCACTATAAAACGCCGGAAGCGTCGTTCTGAAACGGAACCCCAAAGGAAGCCTACAACCTTACCCGTAGGGTCGGTGTAGGAGGACGTCACAAACCATACAGCTTGTTAGAGACATACCGGGTATGTCTCTACTTCTCAGGTAAGAAAATTTTCTGGCTAGTGCAAATTTGCCAATATTGGCTAAGGGATAAAGGGGGTTTCAAACGCGGATTGGGTATGACAAGGACTTCGCAATTCTTGTCATTAAGATTACAATATATAGCGATCCTAAATAGATTGTGGCAATTTTCTACATGGGTTTCGAGCCGTTCACTTGTTACATCCTATTTATGCTTGCTATAGCGCTCTATTGTCATTCTGGCAAAAGAACGATCAAAGCTGATTGCTGAAAGCTATAGCTGCCAAGCATTTTGGCGTTAAGAAACTGATAGAAACTCATGAAATAGGGACTTCTATATTTAGTAATTAAAGATACTAAGTATAGGATGTTGCTGACTTCTATAACTTCTAATTTATTTTTCATATCTTCAATGAAACTTTATCAAAAGATGCCGGATATTATCTTACTTGGACAGAAAGGTTAATTGAATCAAACAGATAATGCTTGTTTCATTAGTCTCGGGCTACCAAGTGACTGAATCTGAATCCATTAAAATGTATTAGGAGCAAAAAAATGCCGATTGACTCTGACAAAATGACCCGTATTCTCCATAACTTTGTCTCTAAGGTCTCTGATGTTGAAGGAGCTGCCGTGGTAACTCCAGATGGTTTGCCACTTGCATCCAGTTTACCCGGTGGTATTGATGATGTGCGGATATCTGCCATGTCAGCTACGATGCTGTCTCTGGGCGAGAAAGTTGGAGCTGAACTTGCTAAAGGTAGCATGGATCAAATCAGCGTTGCCAGTGGTGAAGGGTTTAGCATTTTGACCAATTGTGGTAACGATGCTGTTTTAATCGTACTCGCTGGAAAAGATGCCAAACAGGGTGTTTTACAGTTAGAGATCCAGCGTATCGTTAATGACTTGAAAGTGGCGATGAGGTAGTCTATTTAGCCAATTTATAAATTGACCAATTTGCGAAGCAAATTGTAATTTTTATCCCCCAAATCTCAGAATAAGATGTAGCCAAAGTTTGTCTATAAACTCATTAAATAAGTGGGGCTGCATGAAAATTACAGTAAGTTTCTAGTAAATGGGTACAGTCTTTTTAAGAAGACAGACTCAAGTCTCTATCGTCTCTCTTGTTAATCATCAAGAAGGGGAAGGATATTCCCTTTTCTGTAAAGTCTGAATCAATCCAGTTTCAAGCTTCACACGATGAGTTTTAACCTGAGTTGGACATTGGTTAACCAACTCAGTTAAAAAACAATCAAGGTATGGCATCTCCAATACAGGGACATCCATCAAAAAACATCTAAGATTGGACTCGTTGGTAGCCTTAAATCAAACCAACGTTTATCAACCAGTCAACTGACACGATGTACTGTAGGAGAAATGACAGCGATGAAATGGAAAGCGTTCATTGCCGAATTTATTGGTACGTTTGCCTTAATCTTCATTGGAGTCGGCGCAATCGCGGCAAACCATATTACCAAAGGAGGCGCCGGACTAACGGGTATCGCTCTCGCCCATGGATTAACGATTGCGGTTATGGTGAGCGCCACAGCCACCGTCAGTGGTGGACATCTGAATCCCGCTGTGACATTTGGAGCATTGCTCACCGGTAAAATTGATCCCAAAAATGCGGGTGGATATGTTGTCTTCCAGTGTTTAGGCGCAATTTTTGCCGCTAGTCTGATTAAACTGAGTATTCCCATTCAGGTTTTAAATGCCGTCAGTATGGGAACGCCAGCACTGGGATCAGGAATTAGTCCCATTGCTGGAGTGGCGATGGAGTTTTTTCTGACATTTTTCTTAGTGTTTGTTATCTTCGGTACCGCCATTGATCCCCGCGCTCCCCAAGTTGGGGGCTTGTTTATTGGCTTAACCGTAGCCCTAGATATCCTTGCTGGAGGTCCTATCAGTGGAGGGGCGATGAATCCAGCACGGCATTTAGGACCCGCTTTATTAGGTGGAGGACTTGGTAATATTTGGGTGTATTGGGTGGGTCCCTTATTAGGGGGAGCTGCTGCGGCTTTACTGTACGAACTCACTTTGGCAAAATCTTAAAACTTGTCAATAGCCAAGGGGTTAGATCCCGGGTTGATTGACTAACAGTATGCTCTAGTATCGGGCGACCCGAGTTAATTGAGTGGACTTGCGTTTTTATTAATCTCAGCGGGTCGCCCCTACAGGAGTCTAAATACACGTTATTAGACAAGCAACTGAACCATTGAATGAATTACGCTGTGTTGTTATGGAGTAAAATAAATGAAATTTTTACGGGTGATTGTTGCCGGTCCTGTTAGTTCGGGGAAATCTACATTCGTGAAAACGGCTAGTGACACTGGCGTCATTGAAACCGAACGTTTCGCCACTGATTCCACATCTTTGTTGAAGCCTCAAACGACTGTTGCCTTTGACTTTAGTCGCCTGATCTTCAGTCCGGAAATGGAACTGCATCTCTACGGGACTCCTGGTCAATCCCGCTTTGAATTTATGTGGGATTTATTAATTCAAAGAGCTGATGCTTACATTTTGTTAGTAGCAGCCCATCGTGGGGATGATTTTTCCTCAGCTCGTGAAATTCTTGCCTATATGCACCAGCGTGTACAACTGCCGATGATCATTGGTCTTACTCATACCGATTGTCCAGACAGTAAGTCTGCAGAAGACGTGATCAGGGAATTAGGTTGTCTCGATGACGAAACATGTCCAAGCATCGTGACAGTTAATCCAATGGATAAAACCTCGGTGCTGAATATCCTAATGATGATAAAATCTCATATCCTTAAAGAGGTTGACATTAGCTAATTTTATGTCATTACAGATAAAAAATTCACCATTTTAAGTAGATTTTACGCTTATAGCTGGCGTTTTATGAAAATTTGAGTCAGGATAGATTTAAAGGGATGTCTATATTTTTTTCAGAGTAAAACCTGAATATACTAGACATAAGAATAGGTCATTTGAGTCTGTAGTCCCTGTCTGTAAAACCCAACCCATTTCCAGCTTAGTAAGTAGGTAGACACAATTAACCTGAACGGTGAAGAAGTTCCTCCCCGTTAACTTTAATTGTCCCCATCTACTTAAAGCGGAATGTCGCTAACTTAAGCTGGTTTCCGAGTAGGCACGAAACGTTCCAGAAGCGAAGACAGCGCTGACTACAAACTCTAAAGTCAGTGCCATTCTACTTAAGCGCGAGTGATGATGATCGTTTGGCGATAAACCATTGGAGCAATCGATGAGTGAAAATCAATCACGGTATGAATTACACTTTCATGGTCTAGTACAAGATGCGGTGACAGTTGAACCCAGTCAAGCGCAACAGATTTATCAAAATAGTTTGACGCAACCGACGTCCAGCTATCAGTTACCTCTGCAACTGGCTGATTTTACGGGGCGTCAAGGGGAACTGGAACGCCTCACTGGGGTGTTAAAGCAGGCAATATCAAGTCCAGAACTCCAGGCGGCGATCGCACTGATTACAGGTGTCGCGGGAGTGGGCAAATCGGCTTTAGCGGTGCAAGTTGCTCACCAGCTACAATCTGAGTTTCCTGATGCTCAACTTTATGTCAACCTGCGCGGGAGTGAAGGACAACCTCTCGACCCCTTAGACGTACTTGCCGGGTTGCTGCGGGTTTGGGGGGTAGAGGATCAGTCAATACCTCAAAGTTTGAGTGAACGGTCTCAACTGTATCATTCTGTGATGGCAGGGAAACGGGTATTACTGATCCTGGACAATGCCCGCGATGAGTTTCAGATTCGTCCTTTACTCCCTGAATGTTCCACTTGTGCTGTTCTAATTACTACTCACCGTCAAATTAATGGGTTGGAAGAAGCGACGATTGTCGAGTTACCGGTGATGAGTGAACCCGAGGCGCGATCGCTCTTGGAAAATATTATTGGCGCAGAGGTAATCGCGGCTGAACCAGACGCCACTCAACACATTATTACTCAGTGCGATTATCTGCCGTTGGCGCTACGGATTACAGGCGGTTTTCTGCGCCAATCCCCCCACTGGCAATTGGCGGATTACGCCAGCAAGCTGGAACATGAAAAGCAGCGATTAGCACGAATGCACCTGAGTGATTTGTCGGTGCGCCCTAGCCTGGTGCTGAGTTATCAGTCATTGGATGAAGCCTCGGCGCGTCTGTTCCGGTTACTGGGACTTTTAGTCGGTGTCAATTTTGAGGCGGAAGTCGCGCCGAGGTTGTTGGAGGTGGAACCTGCGATCGCGCAGCAAGCTTTTGATACTTTAGTGGCATGGCAGCTTGTCACGCCGGTGAGTCAAGGGCGCTACCATTTCCATGATGTGGTGCGCCTGTTTGCCCGGGGACAGTTGGCGCAGCAGGAACCGGCTGATGTTCGCCAAGCGGCGCGATTGCGGCTAAGTCGTTGGTATCTGGAAACGGCGAAGGTTGTGGATTTGGCGATTAATCCAGAAACTCGCCGCTCCTTTGTCCAATCTGTGGTTAAGGGAAAAGATCAAGCGCCGACAGAGCGTCGTTGGCTGTTGACGGCTCTCTACTGGTTTGAAATCGAGCGACCGAATATATTAGCGTCGGTGGAGTGGGCGCATCAAGCGGAGGCGTGGGATGTGGTGGTGTCTCTAGCTCAGAATTTGGTTAATTTCTTTAATACCCATGGGTATTGGGGAGATTGGGAACGCACTCATGGATTAGCGTTGGAAGCCAGTCGAGAATTAGGCGATCGCGACAAAGAGGCGCAGACGCTGATTAATTTGGGGAATGTGTATTCCTTAGAGGGTCAATGGGAGAAGGCAAACCAATGTTATCAGCAGAGTTTGGGTATTTTTAACGAGTTGAGCGATCGCCCCGGAATGGCAAAGACGTTAAGTAATCTGGGAAATGTCTACTTTCAGCAGCAGCAGAACCAGAACGCGATCGATTGCTATCAGCAGAGTCTGTCCATGTTCCAGGAGTTACGCGATCGCTACCGAGAAGGTCAGACGTTAGCCAATATGGGTATTTTCTCTGCTCAAAATAATCAGCCAGAACAAGCTATTCAGTTGTGGCAAGACTCGCTAACAAAACTTCATCCAAACTTGCCTAAGTTTCAACGAGTCGCTGAATGGTTACAGTCGATTAAAGGACAAAGCCTTGAAACCTCTTCTCCCACTCAGACGCCTCAGCCTCAGCGTCTCATTCTTTATTGGGGGGGCGTATTTATCCTGGTGATGAGTTTAATTCTGTCTATCATTATGTTAACGGGGTGAAACATCTAATCCACTGGCTCGTTTTTAGAGCTACACAAATCGATAAATTAACTTCATAAAACTATACATAATTGGCTACAAAAAAATTACCAGATGTTCCGGATTCTGGAGGCAATTAGGGAAAAGCTTGAATAGCCTTAATGGTATAGCTGTCGCCATAAAGGTTAGGACAGATTGAAAGGCTGAAACAACCATGTACACATAATAAACCTTCCTTATGCCCTCTGCCTTTTCCCATTCCTTCAAAATATTCATACTTTTATCATAAAACAAGCAGACAATACTCTAGAAAAATTGCTAAAACTAAAGAAGACTCTATTTTGAGACTTACCCTAAAATCCAGATCAGAGAAAAATATGACCCTGAACGCTTATGATTTTTTGCAAAAAATGCAAGATCGGATTCATTTCACTGAAACCAATAAATCCCTCTTGAAATCCCAGGCTGATTGGGGAAAAGAAATTGCACCAGAGGTAGCCGAACAGTTCTACGCATACTTAGGCAGCGATCCAGAAATGAATGCAATTTTAAATCACACACCTGATCGCATCCATCGGCTCCGGGAAACCTTTGTTCAGTGGTTTTACGAAATGTTTACGGGTATGGAGTCTAAATGGTTAGACAACACTAAGGGTTAGCTAATTAATTTCGGGTGTAGTGCAATTCCGGGTAATTTTATATTTTTTTACAGTAGTGTGCTGTAAATAAGTTACTCGCTTAACGGATCTGACATTCATAAACTTAGGTGAAATACTGCGGAGAAAAATATAATGGAAACAATGCGTCTTGTCGTAACCGGAACAGTGGGTGCTGGTAAATCAACTTTTGTACGAACCTTTAGTCAAACGACAGTAATTGACACAGAACGCAAAGCGACAGATAACACATCGTTAATCAAGAAACGCACAACTGTTGCTTTCGATTTCGGTACGCGCCTTTTAGGTCGGGAGATGGAGTTACAAGTTTATGGGACTCCCGGTCAATCGCGCTTTGATTTTATGTGGGATTTATTGATTCGTCGCGCTCATGCCTATATTTTACTGGTGGCAGCCAATCGTTCTAGCTCTTTTAATGATGCTCGCGAAATTATCTCGTTTATGAACAGCCGAGTCCAAATTCCGATGATGATTGGTCTAACTTGTATGGATTTACCTGGCGCTTTGGGACAAGAGCATATTGCCTTTGCTCTCGGCTTTATGAATGACAAAAACCGACCGCCCATTGTTACAGTAAATCCTAATGAAAAAACGTCGGTGTTTGAAGCATTAATGGTGTTAATGGCTCACCAGTTGTTACAAAGTAGTAAGAGCAAAGGAAATGCCGCCTTGGGAAATGTGGGAGGTAGTCGTCAAGCTGAACCCCTGAAGTCAAGAACGAAGTATCAGTGGCCCAAGCAACAGTTTTCATCAGGGCTATAGGATTTGATACCAAGTTGCGTTGGTTCTAACCTGTCTGATGAGAGCGAAGCGAAGAATCTGGTCTGAACCATCAATGGTGAAGACAGTACAAAATGGCTATCCTTACTACCTCAGCCAAGACGGTGGGAGGGATAGCCGCTTTTGGGTGATTTCCCAGAAAGCTAGACTGAGGTATGATAAAGAGTAGACTTATCTTAGCAAGGGTTAGCTGACTTGTGCGATCGCAGTTGCTCCTTCTCCCGTCGGCAAAATTTGGCTAGTGCCGTGGGGCGGTCAGTACTGACCCGCGCAAATCTCCTAATCTATAAAGATGACAAAATTTTAATACTTTAATTATTGTCAGTATTTTTTTGATCATGACGGGGCGCATCTTACCAGAAGGCGAACAATTGAATTTATCAGGTGAGGACATTTCTGAGTCTGACTTCAATATTCAGCAGGCTCAAGAGGTTATTTATCAATTTTTGCTCAAAATTGTTCATCACAATCCCCCAGAAACTGTATTACAAGAGTTTCGCCAATTATTTATATTTGGTCAAGAGCCGAGTGAGCCTCATGTAAAAACGGCACTTGATACAATTATTGCCAGCAAAAATGACAAAGAATTCAGAAACACTTTAAAACGGTCTTGTTATATTTTAATTAACAACTGGTCTTCAAAACGCCGTTATGATTTTATTCAAAACCTGATTAAATTAGTTGGTGATCCTCCGCTTAAGCGGACAACTATAGCCCCTTCCATGAGTCGGCTAAAAGGATATGTTGCTAATTTTGTTGATAGCCACGATTATCAAGAACTTAAATTATTTTCGGCTCCCTATACTGCTGAATATGAAGCCGAAAAACAGCACTGGAGTCATCGGTATACATCTTATTTATTAGTTCCCCAATATCTGGACTCTCGCAATCCAATTGAACAGCGAGAAACTGCAAAAAATTTGTCTAGACGGCTGAGGAAAAAATTTAAGTTCGATCTAGCCATGTATACGGCTCGATATGATTCTTCTAATTTCAACTCCGAGAAAAAAATTATTAATCCAACTCGTCTAGGTTCTCATGTCATCCAACTGATTAAAAAAATAAGCTCTCGGCAACTGTTAGTTAATTGTCGTAGTTATGCGGAGCAGTTAAGTAAAAATATTAACCAGAAAAAGTATTGTGACTTTAAGCAAGATTTTAAAAAATATTTATTGTTTTTAATAAATGTACCCCTTTATTCAGGAATCATAAATGATTATTTATTTTCTAGATTAGATACTCTTTATGAAAATCATCATGAAAGTCGGATTAGTGGTGACTTGCTGCTACGAACATGTCGGCGAATGATTGAAGTACTAACAACTGAAAATGGTCGAGAACCTTCAACTCTATTTATTTTGTTAACCAATCGTGGCAACCCTTTGACGATAGTCGTGATTCTCCTCAAAATTATTTTACTTTGTAAATATGCTCAAACACATTTGGATGTTTGTATTGCCCAATTAATTCAATATTACGAGAATTCTACAGAAAAAGAATGTCAGTGGTTGATTAATTTCTTGGAAGTTTTCAAGATTGTTTTTGCCATTTGTACCGAAGACACTCAATATAACCTGGTTAAGCTCAGTGATAATGACGGTGAGCCAGATGCTTGTGTTATGGATCTTGAAGAGTATCGCGTCTTTTCCCAGTTAAAAGGAACGGATCTGCGGAGCGCTGATTTAAGAGGAACAGATATCCGTTATATGGATCTCAGAGCAGCAGATTTACGGGAGGCTGATTTGGCGGGGGCTGATTTGAGCAAAGCCGACTTGAGTCTTGCCAAACTTAGTCAGACAAACTTAAGCGGTGCCATACTTGATCGCACGGAGTTAAGCGGTGCGATTCTTCAAGATGCTAATTTGAGCGGTGCGATTCTCAGTGAAGCAAATCTACGTTGTGCTGACCTCCGACAAGCTAATCTATGCTGTGCAATTTTAAAGAGCGCTAAACTGCGCCGTGCTAATCTCCAGCAAGCCGATCTGAGTGGTGCTGACTTAAGTAATGCTAGCTTGAATTCTGCGAATCTAGTGAATGCCAACCTGCGCTATGCTGATCTGAGCAATGCCGATCTCAGTGAAGCCAATCTTAAGGATGTAGATCTCAGGGATGCTAATCTTAGATGCGCTCAACTCAATTGGACTCAGCTAAACCACGCCAATTTAAGTAGTGCTAACTTGGATCGGGCTGACCTCAGTTATGCCAGTTTGTGTCATGCTAATCTTCAGAAAACGGACTTAACTCGCACAGATTTGAGCAATAGTAACCTCAGTAGAAGCGATATGAGCAAAGCTTTGCTACGTCACGTTAATTTGACGGGGGCAAATCTCAATCATGCTAATCTTATTGGTGCCAACCTGTTTAATGCAAATCTCACGGATGTGAAGGTTAAGGGAACTCGATTTGGAAATAATTCTGGACTCTCTGAGCCAATGAAGCGAGAACTCAAACAACAGGGTGCAATTATTGGGTAAAGAGTCCTCAGTTATCAGTTATCAGTTATCAGTTATCAGAGATTAGACAGTGATGCTTCTCGCCGATAAAGCTAAACCCGCCTCCATCTCCCAGATACGCCATAGCACGTCTGGACTATTGCTCCCCCATCTCTTTTATCTCCCTGGCATCCCCGCTCCCCAAGATGCTACGGATTTTGGTTAGAATAAATGTTTCCGATAAAGGATATTTTGGGAAAAGGTTAAACTAGAGGCAGAGACTGTCGCCGCTATGGAGCAGTAGAGACAGATAACCACCAGGATTAGCCAACTCAGATTTTGCCTATTTATGGAGGGGCGCATCATACCAGACAATCAGCAAATCGATTCTTCGGCTGATGGAGAATCAAAGCAGCAACGGATTCAGCAAGCTCAGGAGGTTATTTTTCAATTCCTCATCAATCGAGTTGAAAATGACCCTCCAGAAGCTGTTTTGCAGGACTTTAAGCAGTTATTTTTTTCCAGTGAGTGTACGCAAAATCCAGACGTCGCTCGCTCAATGTATGAGCTGCTTGAGCAAAAGAATGAGCAAGAATTCAGAAATACTCTGAAGCGGTCTTGCTATATTTTAATTAACAATTGGTTGGCAAGTCGGCGCTCAGACTCGATAGAGGAGTTGATTCAAACGCTGGCTAAGGCGAACCTACTTAAATCTACTGTATCTCAGACCCTGAATCGTTTGAGAACGTGGATTGCTAATTTTATTGAAAGCCAGGACTATCAAGAACTTAAAGTCTTTACCTCAAGCCGTACCGAACGTCGAGGGTGGAGTCATCGCTATGCTTATTATTTATTATTACCGCAATATTTAGATTCTCAAAACCCAGTTGAGCAGCGGGAATTAGCTAAGAAAACGGCAAAACGGTTAAAAGAGAAGTTTAAATTTGAGCTAGCAATGTACACCGTGCATTGTAATTCGCCAACCTTTAAAAAGGAACCGCCCCCGAATCCCACTCGACTGGGTAATGGAATCATTCGTCTGCTCAAACAACTGATATCGCGTAAGTTTCTGCACAGTTATTCCCATACTGCTGATGTGTTTGTTCAGCAAAGTAAAACGCTGACTTATCGAGACTTTAAGCAGAAATTACTCGACTATTTACTCTTTTCAACGAGTCCTCACCAGTCGATTGATTTTTTCAAAAAGACCCTGACCGAAAAACTAGAGATGCTCTATGAGTCATACAATGAGGAAACGACGACCATGGAGTTATTACTGCGGACGTGTCGGCGCACCTTGGAATTTTTAACCACAGAAAATGGGCAGGAACCCTCCCCGCTCTTTATCACTCTCACCAGCCAAGGCAGTCCTCTGACAATTGTAATTCTCCTGCTCAAAATTATTTTATTGTGTAATTATGTTCGCACTCATTTAGATAATTGTATTGCCAATCTAATTCGCTATTACGAAAAATATTCGGAAACAGAATGTCGGTTGTTTATTAATTTTTTGGACATTTTTAATGTTGTCTTTGCCATTTATACCGAGAATGTGCAGTTTGATATCGTCAAAATTAAGAAGGGCGAATCAGCGGTTTCTGAGTTGGAGGCATACCGCATTTTTTGCCAATTGAAAGGCGCTGATCTACGCGGGAGCGATCTCAAGGGGGCTGACATTCGCAATAGTGATTTGAGTGCTGCCGATTTGCGGGAAGCAAATCTCAGCAGTGCTGATCTGAGTGAGGCGAATTTGAGTCTGGCTAAATTGGGGGGCGCTAATTTAAGTAGTGCCATACTCATGGGGGCTGATTTAACGGTTACTGACTTGAATTCTGCCAATCTCAATGGTGCTAACCTAAATAACGCCAATCTGAGTCGTTCAAACTTGCAAAACATTAATCTGCGTCGCGCCAGTTTGATTGGGGCGAAACTGCGACATACCAACCTTCAACAGGCGGATCTCAGCCATGGGAATTTGAATCAGGCAATTCTCACGGGTGCCAATCTCAAGAATGCCAATTTACGACAAACTAGCCTCCAGTACGGGGATTTAAGTGAGGTTAACTTGAGTGAGGCGAACCTGAGTCAGGCTAACTTAACAGGTGCAGACTTACAGCGCAGCAAATTGGATCAAGCGACTTTAGAGGGGGCAATTTTAGAACAGGCAAATCTGAGCGGAGCCAGTCTATTCAGAGCCGATTTGAGCCAAGCGAATCTCAGCAATGCTCAACTGAATCAGGCGATGTTAAGGGGAGCCAATTTAAAGGAGGTGCGATTGCGTCGTGCTATCCTCAGTCATGCCAATTTAGAAGGGGCAAATCTAAGTCGCGCTGATTTGAGTCGTGCTGATTTAAGTCATTTAAATCTCAGGGGAGCTGATTTGAGTCATACGTTTCTGCGTCATGTCAACTTGACGAATGCGGATTTGAGACAAGCCAATCTCACAGGCGCGAATCTTTTCAATGCTAATCTGAGTGGTGTGAAGGTTGAGGGAGCTATATTTAAGCAAAATGCGGGATTATCTGCGGCTCAGGGGCGAGAATTAGAACAGCGAGGGGCTACGGTTGAGTTGAGTAAGCTAGAATCTCGCGATCGCAATGTCTGGCGAAATCCCGTTCCTCCACATCCCCTATTGCCGAACCAATCTGAAAATTAGTCATTTGTCATTAGTCATTTGTCATTTGTCATTTGTCATTTGTCATTTGTCATTCGTCATTTGTCCTTTGTTAGGGAGCTGCGTAAAAATAAAGTACCAGTATTTGTAGGGTGGGTTAGGCGGGAACTAAATGATGGCACATAGCCGTTCAATGAACTATCCGCCGTAACCCACCACATTGAGTGGAGGACAACCCGACTAAATTGAGTGAATTTTCTCATTAATCAGGAGATTAAATAAAGGAATTGTGAACCCGTTTAAGTCAGAACCCTTCTGGAATCAGCTTAAAGCCACGCAACGCGATCGCGTTTATATTTTCGACTAATGTAGCGAGCAAGATGCTCGCACTACGGCAAGGATTTCGTCATTATTGACATTAAGGTTTAAACTGAAGTTCCCCCCGTCCAGATGTACTACAGGGGACTGAACTCCTACTGCATAAGCATTTTAGCAATTTAGCCCCCTCAAATCGTACCCATGTATATTTAAGATTTTCTTAATATTCTTAGGAGAGAATCTGT
>NZ_JAVKBY010000009.1:0-6335 GCF_040222985.1 Coleofasciculus sp. F4-SAH-05 | reverse complement strand
GCTTTTGCGCCGTAACGCACCGTTCTCAGTTATAAGGTGGGTTGCTCTGTTATATGGTGCGTTACGCTATCGCTAACACACCCTACATATAGAACATATAGCCTGTAGGGTGCGTTAGGCGCTGGTTGAGATTAACATAACAAAGAATTTGCGCTTTTGCGCCGTAACGCACCGTTCTCAGTTATAGGATGGGTTGCGCTGTTATATGGTGCGTTACGCTATCGCTAACACACCCTACATATAGAACATATAGCCTGTAGGGTGCGTTAGGCGCTGGTTGAGATTAACATAACAAAGAATTTGCGATTTTGCGCCGTAACGCACCGTTCTCAGTTATAGGATGGGTTGCGCTGTTATATGGTGCGTTACGCTGTCGCTAACACACCCTACATATAGAACAGATAGAACAGATAGAATCTTTGCGTAAGTTCTCAAGTGTGCCACGTCAGTAGGTTTTGACGTTTCACGGGAGCTGGAGCGGTAAAATAGCAGGATGCCCCCAACTGGATAAAATTCCATGTATCGCTTACGATCTCTCCCCTGGCGATCACTACTCGAAGTCTCAGGGATTACCACTGCTGTTGCGATCGCTCTTGAAATTATCATCGGCTTAGGTGCTAACCAATCCGCTGCGATCCGCCAGATGCTCCAGTTTCTCTATACTCCTCCCCTAGGGATAATCATCACCTTAATGGCAGCAGCGGGATTTGGAGTTCTCGCGGTTTATATTCTAGAACGCTTTTATTCCCAGGTTTTGATTAACAGTAGCAGCTTGTGGGCATTAGTTCCCTGTTTAGCCCTAACCTTGTGGTTAAAATCACTATTGCCTGTACCCGCTTTCTTGGTAAGTTTAAGTTATGCCAACTTGGTTGCCGTTCTCGTTGGCGTATTTTGGAAAGGGCGTCCCTATTGGCGCTAGCAAGCTGAGTTCAAGATTAGCAGTAAATCAACACTAGACTTAGAGAATTTTCCTCTAGATTTCCTCTATTGTGGTTTAATCAAAAAATGGTGTTTATAGATTTAGATAAAGGTTGTCCTTTAAAACAAATATAAACATTAAAAAAACAGGAGCAATTCGCAAATGCAGTTACAAAATGTCGTTGAGCCATTCGGTGAAGTTAATGTTTATAAACAAACGAATGGGGATTTAAATATCGTTGCCACAATTCTCACCGTCCCTGATATTGAAGGCGCGAGAATGGGACTCGCGCTGGATGGTTCTGCCTCTATGAAAAAGATGTATGGAATCAGTGGGATCGTGGGCGGTGCTTTTGCGATGGCGGCGAGTGCGAGTACGCCGAATGTCGTCGAACCCGTGGCGCGGACAATGGTCAGTTTTCTCGCCAATTTTTCCTCGAATGGCAAAGTTGATGTGATTTACTGGGCTTGTAGTCCTGATGGATCTAAAGTCGAAGAATTAGGAGAATTTGATGATCAAAGTATCCAAAATGTTGCCATTGCGGGTCCGAAAAAACTGCCCTGGGGACGCGGCACTAAATTATTGCCTCCCTTAAGACTTTTCGTAGACAAGTTTAAAAATGCACCGCCACTTGGAGTTAAAAATCCGGCAGCGATTTGTGTATTTGTGACTGATGGCATTATCGAAGACTTAGCCGATGTCAAAAAATACTGTTTTCAATATGCTCAAGCCATCTCGCAAAAACAGAAACCCTTCATGAAGCTATTTCTCATTGGTATCGGGGATGAAGTTGATGAAGGGCAAATGGATGAGCTTGATGATATGTTCGAGGGGAGTGGTGTTAAGGATAGTTTCGGACAAAGTATTGATCTTTGGGATCATCAGTTAGCCAGTGACATGAATAAACTTGAACAGGTGTTCAAAGAACTGGTTTCTGAAGACATGATTGTGATTGGATCAGGTCGAATCTTAAATCAAGGGGGAAAAATTTGCCAAGAATATGCTGATGGTGTACCAGCCTTGCTGCGATTCACGATGCCAGCCGGGTCAAATTCATTTACCTTATAATTTCCGGGAGGAAGTGTAACTCAAGATATTTCTGAAGCTTTGTCACAACCTTAAATCATGCCTGGTGAGGAAATAAAATGGCTAAACATGGTCAACCGTCTAACCGACCTAACTCCCTTCGCAGTCAACAACTTCCCAGCAATATTGTGGCTAAAGAATTTGGTGAAGTCAATGTTGCTAATACAGGAGAAGAACTGCACGTCAAATTTACCATTTTAATGGAGCCGCAAGGACAAGATGCTGAAGGATGGAAAACAGGTGTGGCATTAGATGCAAGTGCTTCGATGAAAAGTCCTTATGGGCGTAAGCTAAAAGGAAAAGTTCCACCCGATGTTATGGCAGATTATGAGCAAAAACAATGGGTAGAATCCCGTATTGAAGACGGAAATCGAGTCAAGTCTTTTAAAAAGGAAGCCTATCAAGATGCTATCCAGAAAGGGTACTTTAAGACAACACGGAATACAGTTCAATCTCTCGCCCAACAATTTACTGCCTATTTAGCCGGAAACTTAGATGTAGATGGGGGGACGAGTGTAATCTATTGGGCGTGTGGTAACGGCGCCGAAATTGAAATATTAGGCGATTTCACCGAATCTCAATGTGCCTCACTTAATGTCACTGGACCCCACAAGGTTACGTTTGGAGAAGCCACAGTCTTGACGCCAGCGTTTAACCATTTCGTTGAACGCTTTGTTGAGGCGAAACGCGGTATGTACATCTTCATTACGGATGGTCGAATTGATGATTTAGAGGAGGTTAAACGATACACCACTCAACTCGCCCAAAGGATTGCGGCTGGCAAAGGAAATTATGTCAAAGCGGTGCTAATTGGGGTTGGCGATGGCGTTGATGTGCGTCAACTTGAGGAATTAGATGATCTGGATACGGGAACGGATGTCGATATCTGGGATTATAAAATAGCGACGGAAATGCAAGCACTATTACAGATATTTGCGGAAGTCGTTGATGAAAATCAGATTGTCGCTTCCACCGGGATTATTTACGATGATACCGGGAAGGTTGTTAAAAAATATACCGATGGATTGCCAGCGCAAGTCTCTATTTCCCTTCCCGCTAATTCTGAGTGGTTTGAACTGGAAGTGTATGGTCAACGTATTCGTCAAACTGTCCTTTCATCTAGCCGGAAGAGTTGAGTGTTTGTAGTCAGCGCTTTAGCGCTGATGGCACGCTTCGTGCCTACTACGAACGAACTGAACTAAATTGAATTAAACAGGAGAAAAAAATGTCATCGCGTCGTTTACCCGTTTATCTGGTTCTAGATTGTTCAGGTTCTATGTCGGGTGATCCGATTGAAGCCGTTAATCAGGGTGTTAAGGCATTAGTTGCTGAGTTGAAAAGTGAACCCTATGCTTTAGAAACGGCTTACCTGTCAGTAATTAGCTTTGAAAGTACGGCTCAACAGGTGTGTCCTCTAACCGAACTGATGACATTCCAACCCCCCCATCTCTCCGCGAGTGGTGCTACGTCGATGGGAGCCGCTCTGAAACTTTTATCTCAATGCTTTGATAAAGAAGTTCAACAAGCCAGCGAAACCCAAAAAGGCGACTGGAAACCGTTAGTCTTTCTGATGACAGATGGGATGCCGACTGATAGTTGGGAAAAGGCGGCAAAGGAACTGAAACAAAAAAGACCGGCGAATATTATTGCCTGTGCTGCGGGTTCAAGTGCGGACGAATATCTGCTTAAGAAGATTACCGAAATTGTGGTTAAACTGGATAATCTCCAGCCGGATACGCTGAAGCACTTTTTCAAATGGGTGTCTCAATCGGTTAAACAGACATCCCAAAGTGTGGCTCAGGTGATGGCAGATAATCAACCGATTAATCTACCGCCTCCGCCCCAAGGTATCACTATTGTTCCTTAAGGCTACTCCATAGGGGAGGCAGCTTGTAGTGCCGTGACCGTCCTTAAAATGTAGGTTGGGTTTCGACTTCGCTCAACCCAACCTACTGGAGTGACACAGCTAAAATTGTGGAATAGATTTGACGTTTAACCCTGAGCGAAGTCGAAGGGTTAAACCGGGCGCAAGCATGAAAGCCCCTACAATTCTAATCCACCAAATAAGGTGTGCCACGACACTACGGTAATGAACTATTTTAGTTGGGTCACGCCAGTAGGGTGCGTTAGCGTTCGCGAAGCGTTCCCGTTCGCGCAGCGTTCCCGAAGGGTAGGGTAGGGTAAGGTAGCGTAACACACCATTTATCAAGACTACTTGGTATTTGGTGTTGTGGGGCAGTAAAAGCAGGATGGTTAACCATAACTATGCAAGAGCAAGATCAAAAGTTTGCAGAATTGATTCAAGCGATTTGCTGGAAGCTTAAGCTTGAACCTGAAGATTCTCCTCAATTAGCCAAAAAATGGCAAGAGTTTACTCGGCTAAAGAATTATCCGGAGCAAGCTCAGAAAATCCGTGATTCTGTCGTGAATCTATGGAAGCAGGTGTATGATTATCGGCTAGAACTAAACCAGAATCCAGCCAAAGCGGAAATTAAGGATATTGAATCCCTTTTGAGTGAGGTATTGAACTGGCTTTCACTGGAATCGTGTTCAGTTAACGACGAAACCTTAAAAAAATGGCATAGTATTGCCAATCAACAGTTAAAAGACACTATCCGTAGTGCGATTATGAAGGCATTATCCCAGCCATCTACAGAACTATTTCCTGTCGAGCCAGGTTGTCAACAGTCTAGTCAAGTAATCCCTGAAAATCCAATAAACAAAGGGAATGAATCGGCTGTGCCAGCTTCAAATCCTACAACAGCAACCGATGGCGAACTATCTGCTGAAGAATTGCAAGCGTCATTAACTAATCAAACCCGTCCTCCGTGGAACTATCGTCCTGTACCCGATGACGAACCCGACCAACATGATGAGTTTTATTGTACCTCAAGTCAATCGCCTGAAGGACTAAAACTCATTGGTGCAAGAGTGCGCGGAAAAATGCACAAGCACCAAGGCACGAATTGTGATGATTGGTTTGAGTTTAATATCACCGATGGCTGGACAATTATTGCTGTATCTGATGGTGCTGGTTCAAAAAAGTTCTCTCGGATTGGGGCTAAAGTGTCCTGTAAAGCTGCCGTAGAACACCTCAGTAATTATCTTAAAAATCACCAAATAATAGAACGAAAGACAACCCAAGCATTAGCGGCTGATCTTGAGAGAAATGCTACCAGTTGGGCGTTTGCTGGAGACGATATAGAATTCGTGCAAACGTCCTTACATGACGCCATGCAGACGGCTTACAACGCGGTAATCAAAAAAGCCGATGAATGCCGCGAGTTGACCCGTTACTACAAAGCCCTAGACCACAGAGATGTTGAACCCAAAGACCTTTCTGCGACACTGCTTTTGGCAGTACATACCACAGTTAACGTTGCCGGAATTCCCTACAGTCTGGTGCTAACCTGTCAGATTGGCGATGGCATATTAGCCGCCATATCTCAAGAAGGAACGCTAAAATTATTAGGCAAACCCGATAGCGGAGAGTACGGCGGTCAAACCGAATTCTTAACCTCTGCTAACAAAGTCGATAAAAAAAATCTGGTGCAAAAGACGTTTGTTTTTCCCGGACAGCTTAAGGCGTTAATGGTGATGACGGATGGAGTTGCTGATGACTATTTTCCCAATCATCCGAGAATGTTAGATCTGTATGGTGATTTACTGCTCAATCAGGTGATTAGAGTGTCTAAACCTGATCAGCAAGAGATTACTCAGCAGCTAAAATTGACAGTGTTAGGCAGTCAGGCGGGTGTCAATGAGGTTAAGCCAATGTTTCAGGATAAAGTTGAGCGAATTCTGCCGGATCAATTTCCGGAACCCAAACAAGTCGTAATTCGTTCTATCGCCAACTATAGCAAAGTATTGGGGAAATCTGTAGCAGAAGTAGTCGCTTCTCCAGCTTTGTTAACGGCAGGAATCCTGGGAGAACCGATGTGTGATGATGATACCTTAAAACCAGAGGAACGGTTAAAAATTTGGCTCGATTCCTACTCAATTCGTGGCTCATTTGATGATCGCACATTGGTTGTTCTCTACCGGGAGGATATCAGGAGCATTTTACCGTTGTAGGTTGGGTTGAGGAACGAAACCCAACCTACTTGAGAGTTTTGTTTCTATCAACGTGTACATATTAAACCCAACTTTATCTAATGGCTACAGCAACCCTCACCGATGGCAGCACTGTTGAATACAGCGCTTCGCGCTGCTATGAGGTACAGTAACAACAATGAGCAAACCAATTTCTTAAATGTTTAGGATTGATTAAATCAAGAGCTACAGCCAAAATTTTATCAATCATAGAACTGGTAGTAGGAGTAAAGCCCAG
>NZ_JAVKBY010000097.1:0-74421 GCF_040222985.1 Coleofasciculus sp. F4-SAH-05 | reverse complement strand
CAAGATGCTCAATGTAGCGAGCAAGATGCTCAATGTAGCGAGCAAGATGCTCAATGTAGCGAGCAAGATGCTCAATGTAGCGAGCAAGATGCTCAATGTAGCGAGCAAGATGCTCAATGTAGCGAGCAAGATGCTCGCACTACATACAAGGATTTCGCCATTATTGACATTAAGGTTTAAATGCCGAACCGCTTATCACTGATGAATCACCACTGGCGTTCCCACAGACGCCCAATTATATAACCACTCGGCGTGATCAACTGCCACATTCACACAACCATGACTCATACGAGTACCAAAGTTATTGTGCCAATACGCCCCATGAATCGCATAGCCACCTTGGTAATACATGGTATACGGCACATTAGACACATCATAACCCGGACCCCGCATGCGATCGCGCCGCAGTTTGGTTTGAATGTTAAAAACACCGGTACGAGTAGGTGTAGCGCTTTTCCCGGTGGAGACAATCACCGCATAAACTTGATTTCCGCCTTCCCAAGCAATTAACCGTTGATTGCTTAGATTAATTTCAATCCAGCGCTGGTTCGTATTTTGCAGCGCCACCATTTTGTTGGCAATCTGTTCAGTGTGGGGTGTGGGATGGGCGATGGGTGTCTCAAACCCAAACGCGGTTATGGCTAAGGCGACGCCCGCTAGGAGGGTTCCAAAACGGCGCACCCAGTTGGTAAATCTGATGCTTTTCATGGAAAGTGGCGAGGTGACAGCATTATCCTCTTATTTCCATTTTAGGGATCACGGCTAAATTGGGATCGAAGGTTTTTCGCCCGTTGGGTAATGGCTTGCCAATCCCCAGAGGCGATGAGGGATGTGGGGAACAAGTCTCCCGCCAAACCGACTGCGATCGCGCCGGCTGTGATAAAATCTTTAGCATTGGCGAGTGTTACGCCACCTGTAGGAATCAGGGGAATATGACCCAAAGGTCCTTGTAAGGCTTTGATATAGTTAACACCACCCACTGCCTGAATCGGAAACACCTTAACGCAACTTGCCCCCGCATCCCAAGCCGTTACAATTTCACTGGGAGAAAGTGCGCCGGGAATGATGGGGACTCCCGCTTGAGTTGCCGTATTAATCAGAGTGGTATTGGTATGAGGGGTAAACAGAAACTCAGCCCCCGCCTCAATTGCTTGGTGTACTTGTTCCAAGTTTAGTAATGTTCCTGTACCAATCGTACAGTCTGGTAACGCTTGGCGCAGGTGACGAATTAAATCAGCAGCAGCATCTGTATTCCAGGTAATCTCAATTAACTTTATCCCCCCCCCTGCTACCGCCTGCGCCATTTGACGTCCTAACGATTGGTCAGACGTCCGAATCACGGCAATAATACGATACTCTTGCAGAAGAGTCAACCAAGATTGATTTGATATACTCACAACGTTATAGTTTGTAAAAGTATAGTCAAATATAGATAGCCTGTGTATATATTAGCCAACATGACGATATCTGACTATATTCTTATTGAAACTTTACAATACTTACTGATGTTATTTAGGATCGATGCTAGTTTTTGGTAGGCTTCCTTGGTCATGGTTGTGTTTCAACTGGCGAACAACCCTACATCAACACTTTATCGCCAGTGCCTTGACCAAGGACATAGAACAAATGACCATTTCGGGGAAATTGCGACTCAGGGGTTCGGTTCTACGACCCCGGAGAGATGACGAGAGCCAGTATCCTCATAGATAGACAAGTAGAATTGGCTGTTCATGGGGATAGATAGCGGTGCAAAAGTGGTTATTACCAAACATCAGTGAAGTTTTAGCTCAGAGTAAACAGACTGGAGGGAACAATCCGGTCGAATCTCAGGTTGAATCGACAACGGTTGTCATGAATAAGAGACAGCGCAGTGCGGCGAGTCAACGGATGAGAGATGAAAGGCGATCGCAGCGAGAATGGCAAAGTGCGATCGCGTCTCTGGAAAAGTTACTTTTACAAGTCCTTTGCCCAGAGGAAGAGGATCAAGGCGACACTTCAACCTCCCTAAACGGGTTAGTTTTAGCCGGTCCTGCACCTGTTTTAAGCCACTCTGAGCTGCTTTCTCATTTTCAAACGGGGGTGTTTACCACTGAAACTGTAAACCCCTGGAGTTTTATGCCCTTTCAATTGCCTCCAGCTCAATCGGAAAAAGCTCAAGGTACGGTTAATACTACTTATGAGCTCTGCTTATTTCCGGCTGACTCATTGACTGAGGAGCAGTTTTGTTTAGTCTTTACCCGTGGCTTCAGTTTAGTCATGGCAGCGGGAGAAGACTCAAATGGTGTACCTGGGTTTCGCTTCTCCTTTGATCCAGAGGATGTGCAAAAAGCTTGGGTGTCTCTTTATCCTCGATTATTATTAGCCAATCCCCATCAACTGAGTTATTTAGATACATTAGTTAAGCAGTTTGCGCCTCAGACCCCCGATTATAAAATTGTTATGCAATTCGGGCGTCAGTTGCTGCAAAATATGCCGGAATATTCTGCCGAACCGAAGAATGAAACGATAGCAGTAACACCGATTAATTCAGTTACTCAAGTCTCTACAGACCCGGCGTACAGTGAGACAATTGAAGACCGGGATTGGCACCCCTTAGCCAAGTCAGAAACCCGTGTTAATCATCGAGTGTCCCAACTCCGTGAATCCGCCCCGGATGTGGAACTTCTGCAAGCTTTAACTCATGAAGTTCGCACACCACTAACGACGATTCGCACCCTAACTAAATTATTATTAAAACGTAAAGATTTAGCGCCAGAAGTGATTCGGCGTCTGGAAATCATAGATCATGAATGTACAGAACAGATTAACCGCATGGAGTTAATTTTTAGAGCCGTTGAATTAGAAACCAAAGCGGTGAAAGAAACCCCGGTTAATCTCACCTCAATGTCATTGACTCAAATTTTCCAGACTAGTATTCCTCACTGGCAAAAGCAGGCACAGCGACGTAATGTCAGTTTGAATGTCGTATTGCCGCAAAATCTGCCCACGGTGGTGAGTAATCCTTCGATGTTAGATCAGGTGTTGACAGGTTTAGTGGAGAATTTTACCCGTACCTTACCCGCCGGTGGTCATATTCAGGTGCAGGTAACTCCCGCTGGAGACCAGTTAAAGTTGCAATTTCAGTCCCAACCTAACCCAGACAATTCGGGTAATTTGGATAAATTTGGACAGTCAACCTGTCAAACGTTAAAGTCAATTGGTCAGTTATTAATGTTTCAGCCAGAAACAGGCAGTCTGAGTTTGAATCTAAACGTGACCAAGCATTTGTTCCAAGCCTTGGGCGGTAAACTAATTGTGCGTCAGCGACCCCAAGCCGGGGAAGTGATGACGATATTTTTGCCTTTGGAAGTTGGGAGTAATTGCGGGAATCAAGAGGGAATATTGGTGTAGCAGTCTCACCGCCAGGGGTTTAAACCCCTGGCTAAAAGCTAAATTCGTGAAAATTGGTTATAAAGATTTGTCATTTGTCCTTTTTCATACAGTCGGTAAGATCAGGTTTAGTAACATCTGGGTGGCAAGAAACGATAATGGTAAAATCAGCCCTGACAACCTGTCTCATTTATGATCACCAACAACAGGCAATAATACTTTAAACGTTGATCCTATTCCCACTTGACTGGTCACCGAAATCGAACCTCCACAACGCAATAATAATTGCTGCACAATGGTTAATCCCAAACCCGCTCCCATTTTTTCCCCAGGAAGAGGACGTCCTCGATAAAAACTATCAAAAATCTTAGGAATGTCACTCGCGGCAATTCCATTTCCCGTATCAGTAAATGCCAACTGAACATATTCCCCCTGAAGACTCCCTAGTACCCTCACTTGACCCCCGGCGGAAGTAAATTTGAGACTGTTGTGCAGTAAATTAATAGCAATTTGCCGTAACCAGGTTTCTAAACAGGAAACCCTGGGCAGATCAGCCGGGATGGTATAACCGAGTTGAATCCCTTTTTCTTGAGCCAATGGCTGATAGGTACTCACCACACCAGGAATAATCTCTGCCAATTCTACTACCGACTTGACTCCCGCTTGGGGTTCATCGGCTTCAACCAGATCCAACAATCCCACAATTAATGAATTTTGGCGATCGCATTCACTGTTGAGAAGCTGTAGGTAACGTTGACGCTGGGCGAGTTTGAGTTGAGGCGATTCCAAGAGACTCAGCGCTGTTTTCATATTCGTTAATGGAGTTTTCAGTTCCTGCGCCACTCGCCGTAGGAGTTCGTCTTTATGGCTGAGGTGATGGGTTAATTGGGTAATGGCGCTATCCTGTCCAGGTTCAGCTGTTGTTACTGACGGGAGAATTTCCGCCGTTCGTTGTAATTGTTTGACCAACACCTGGGTGATTAACGTCTTCTCATCTGTCGCTTGAACCAAGGAAAATCGGTTGTCCCCTCCAGCAAGTAACTCATCGGGCGTACTATCCGCGATCGCAATACTTCCTCTGAGTCCCTGCAACACCCGATAGATCACTCGTCGTTCAAACGTACAAATAGCCAGCCATGACTGAGGCTCATTCCCAGGACTCTCCCCCTCAGGTAGCTGATATGCCACAATCAGACTGGTCAATTGCTCAGACAGAACTAATAGAAACGACTCGCGTTTAAGCTGGCTTCCGGCGGCTAGCTGAATGGGGAACAGTTGAGCATCCGAGTTAACGGCTGGGTTATCCTGAGTCGCGATCGCATCAGAGACTTCACCAAAACAGGTACACCAATAGAGGGTTTGCGGAATACCCCTCTGTTGTGGATATCGCAACAGTTCCTCCCGCCACCCGGCGACGGATGGGAACTTAACCCAGATGGTGGCGGGGATTTTTTCTTCAATCAGTACATCAACCATGGCTCCAATCAAGGTTTTGAGTCCCACTGGACTGATTGAGAGAGACTGAGGTGTTGTCAAATTATCCAGCGCTAGCTGGTAAAATGACAAATCCGGTGTCGGTGGTGAGTTCATTAGGGTGCAGAGGAGCTGGGATGCGGGGGTGCAGGGGGAAGCAATGTAGAGACGTAGCATGCTACGTCTGGGAGCTGGGGGAGATGGGGGAGATGAGGAAGATGAGGAAGATGGGGAAGATGGGGAAGTTGTGAGCTAACTTAAAACTCTACTTTACCCTGTCTCTAACAAAGGACGAATGACAAATGACCAATGACAAATGACCAATGACCAATGACCAATGACCAATGACCAATGACCAATGACCAATGACCAATGACCAATGACGAATCAACTAAATCGACCTAAGAGAGCCTCTCGCGCTTGTTCACGGTCATCGAAGTGTATTTTTTCGGTTCCTAATATTTGATAGTCTTCGTGACCTTTTCCGGCAATTAACACCCCATCACCCGGTTTGGCGTCTAAGATAGCTGTGCGAATCGCTGTGGCGCGATCGCTAATTACGATTGGCTCTACAGTCGCCGGAATTCCTTCTAAGATATCTTGAATAATCCGTTCTGGGTCTTCAGTACGAGGATTATCTGATGTCACCACCGCGACATCGGCTAATTCTGCGCCAATTTTCCCCATCTTCGGACGCTTGGTGCGATCGCGATCGCCTCCACATCCAAATACGCAAATCATTTTCCCCTGAATAAAGGGTCGAGAGGCTTTGAGCAAGTTCTCTAAACTATCTGGCGTATGGGCATAATCGACAATTACGCTAATATCCTGATCCGGTTGAAGTTGCACCCGTTCCATCCGCCCTGGTACTCCCGGAAATTGGTTTAAGGTGGTGACTACTGTTTGTAGATCTAACCCTAAATTTAACACTGCACCAATAGCAGCCAAGACATTGGACAAATTGTACTGACCCACCAGGGGAGAATTGAATGTCACTTCACCTACTGGTGTGTGCAGTGTTCCTTTAACACCAATCAATGTATAAGTCAAGTTGCTCGTATACAAATCTGCCGAGGAATCTTGAACACTGTAACTCCAAGTGCGATCGCGTCCAACTTGTTCGATTAAGCGCTTACTATACGGATCATCGGCATTAATAATCGCTTTGCCGTGGAGATAATCGGAATTAAACAATAATGCCTTTGCCGCAAAATAATCCTCCATGTCGCGGTGGAAATCCAAATGGTCTTGGGTGAGATTGGTAAATACAGCGACATCAAACTCACAGCCTAACACCCGACCTTGGGCTAAGGCGTGGGAACTGACTTCCATCACCCCTAACTCACAGCCTGCTGCTACTGCTGAATGTAACTGCTGTTGCAGTTCTACGGGAAACGGTGTAGTGTGAACCGCCGTTTGGGAAAATCCTTGCCAACGGGCATAAAGAGTGCCAAAAAGGGCAGTGGGACGTTGGGCTTGGGTGAGGATAAATTCAATTAGATGGGTGGTGGTAGTTTTGCCATTTGTACCCGTGACGCCCACTAACTGAAGCTGGCGGGTGGGGTAGTCATAGAACGCCGCCGCTGCTTGGGCGCAGGCTACCGTCATGTCAGTGGCACAGATAATGCAGGGCGGTTCAGCATCGGGTTTTGGCTGAGGGGGGTGTTTTTGTGCCGCTTGGGGAGAAATTAACGCCGCGACAGCACCCGACGCGATCGCACTTTGCCAAAATTCTCCACCATCAACCCGGGTTCCAGGCATTCCAATAAACAAATTTCCCGGTTGACAGGCGTGGGAATTAGTACAGATTCCTGTAATTTGGGCGTCAAGTGCTGGATGATTCGGCAGTTGCACGCTATTAGGAATCGCCCTTAGTAAGTCATGTAGCTTCATCTCAATTAACTCCTCACGATGAGAGGGATAGGGGCAAAGAAGAACTACAGAGTAGCACTCCTGTGGCTGGTTAGGATTACAGAGACGCGATCGCTATCAGGCGAAACCCATTAAATCCCTTAAACTGCGAGGTCGAAAGCAAAAGACGCTAATTTACAGTGTATTGGGACAAAAACCGTTCCGAAAAACCGGGCGCTGTTTGAGAGCCTCAAGAAAACGGGTTTATCCGTCACCACCGGTACAGGTGGACAGACTAAATACAACCGGATTCGATTGGGACTGCCGAAAACCCACTGGCTAGATGCTGCCTGCGTCGGCATAACCCCAGATCCAACCTCAACCTGATTCGTACACCCAGTCGGCTGCTGTTTTTTCCGGCTTACAAATATTTCTGTAACATTTTCTCTAACTGCGGCACACTCAAACGGGGTGAAGGGCGAGGAAGCGGTGTTTCTTTTCCGTCTTTGTGATAACACAGCACGGGTACTTGATATTGATAAGCTTGGAACCAATCGTCCCGCTGGGTAATGTCCCGCACATCTAGCTGAAAATCTAACTGTTGAACTTGTTCCAGCTTTTCTTGTAAACCTTCGCACAGGTGGCAACCCGGTTTGCTGTACAAAATTAAGGTGTCATTCGTCATTGGTTATTGGTCAACAGCATCTAGAGAAATGAAGATGGGGCAGTTTTGAGTGGGAGCGGTTTGGATTAACACCCAACTCCCTGACGGCGTCCGGCTGGGTTTCGCTAACGCTAACATCCACCTGTGTCCCATCACCTTTTCCCCAATTGTAGAGCGCCCTCGGTAGGACTCGAACCCACGGCCAAAGGATTAGAAATCCCTTGCTCTATCCACCTGAGCTACGAGGGCATAGATTTATCATACAAAAATTCAACCCCTAACTGGCAAGATTCATTGTAATTCAGGGTAGCAGAAATATAGGATATCGTTAATGATTGTAACATTTTGACATCCTCCCCCGGCTGCAAGCGAGGGTGCGAGGTGTTTGTCCCAATACTTAGAGGAAACTAAAGACTCAAGCAGCTTGAGGTCAAGGTAAACTACTATAGACCAACATACATACATAATGGAGCAAAACTTGTGTCAACTATCCCACTCACACTTTGGGGCATGGATGAGGTATCTAGCTGCGACAAACAGATGTCAGTTTAGGAAATTGGCTCACAAACTGGATGTGCTTCTGTGTCACTCGCCCAAGTCCCAGACAAGACCAGACAAGACAGACAAGAAAGATGGTTAATTAGATTACAGCTCGTCCTGTAGCACAACCCTAGCCCGGTCAGGAGTCATTTGCCAGTGTTATGTTTATTCTGAAAAGGCAGGATGTTGAAATTTCTAGCATTCAGCACCCGAAGCGAGAGCAGCAAATCCCGATTCTCAGTTATCAAGGGCAAACCTTTCGCTTGATCAGCGTGTTTCGCGCTCATCAGGAAGAAGAAGCCCGCTCCTTCTGGCGAGATTTGACAGATAATCAGGGAAAAGCTTGTGTTTTACTAGAAGAAACAGACCGCTTTAGTGTGTGGGGAAAAATTCGTCTAGAGCAATTAGGTACAGAAGGCGGTCCAGATACCAAAATTGCTCCCTATACCCAAGCCTGTCTCCTACTGCTGCAAACAGTTTACCTGGATGTTGAAGATTTACTCGGAAATAGGCAAGCGGGATTGTTTCAGAAGGATATCACGGAAGTCTTTCAACAATGGCATTTTCCCCAAGCCGATTCGCCGGAAGCCGTGAATCACTTACTGACCGTCGATCCGCTCAACACCCTGCAAGTTCCACCGTGGGAAGAACACCATCTGATTACCCTATTGCAGGAACTCTATCGCTTGGGCAAGGAATACTTTGGCAATGCGAATTTTGCCGAAGGAGTGGGCGATATCTTACAGGATATGCCAGCAAATGAGCAAACTCAGTTTATGGAGTGGCTCAAATCCTCTCCCCTAGGAAAGTTGTGGCAATAATGAAACGTCAAGGATAAATAAATGTATCATGGATGGTTGCCAAGATGGAATTTTAGGACATCAGCCGCTAAGTTTATAAATAAGTATTGCTTACGTAATTGCCATTGTTAGAGATTTCAAAATAAAGAAAGCATTATGAGCAGCTCTGTAGATAAGTCATCTGGAACTCAATCCCTACTGACAGGTCAGAATATCGTCTATCTAGGAATTGGGTGGGCAGTAGTGTCTATGCTGTTTTTTCTACTGTTTAGCGTAAAACCACCGGGAGAAGAGTATCCCTTTTGGTACTCCTTTAGCACATATCTCCTGGAGTGTTTACCCTTCTTAGGAGCTGCATTACTCTGCTATAGAAATTGGCGTAGCCCTCAGATTGCCAGTGGACGCAATGTCTGGCTGGGAATTGGTTTAGGTATGCTTTTTTACTTTATCGCCAACGTGATATTTGGCGTATGGGAGCTATACTTTGGTCTTGACCCAGATGTATCCCCTGCCGATTTCTTTTACGTGATTTCTTATATCTGTATTGGTTGGGGCATGATTTTAGCCGTTCTGCCGAGGCGCTTAAATTTAGAGTGGAAGCAGTGGGTAACGGTGGGATTAATCGCTGCTTTGGGGATTGCTTTAGCCGTTTGGGTTTTATTAGCTCCTCCTGTAGCCGTAGAGTCAGAGGCTAACAATTCTGTCTTGCCAACAACTGAGTCAGCAACAGCAACAGTATCCCCCCGATTGGTGGCTTCTCTTTCACCACAGGTGGCAGTTAGCCCAACTGAAGCTGCCGCAACGCCTGAAGCTGAGGTTCCAGAAACTGGCAAGTTGCCCGGTTGGGTTATTTCTTTGGATCAAGCCCTCAGTCCTTTATCAAAAACGTTGAATTTTGTATACATCGTTTTTGATGTCTTCCTACTCATCATTGCCTCAACACTTTTGTTAGCATTTTGGGGGGGGCGCTTTGCCCAATCATGGCGCATGATTGCCGCAGCAACATTTTCCCTATACATTGCGGATATGGGGTTTAAAGCTTATGGCGCTCTGGCTAAGGCTCGTGGTCAAGAATATGAAAGTGGGGGTCTCCTAGATGTCTTCTTTATATTTAGTGCCTTACTTTTTGCCATAGGCGCTGCCCTGGAATATGACGTCTCTAGTCGTTCTCGTCGCGGTTCACGTCGGCGAACTTAAAATTAGCTATGAGTCCAAGAAAACTAACTGAAACCGATAAAAAAAATATTTTGAACTTGTATCGACAGCCAGAAGAGACAACCTCAACCCTGGCTGATCGTTATGGTGTCAGTAATTCAACGATTAGCCGCCTGCTCAAAAGCACGTTGTTGGAGTCGGACTATGAAGCCCTCATCCAGCAAAAGCGAGCTAATCGCACGCCAGGATCAGGGACAGCGACGAAGCCAAAACCCAAGCTAGTGGAACGGATTGAACCTAAATCATTGTCGGTTTCTCCCTCTCCCCAACCCTCTATAGAATCGGAAGAGGAAGAATCTATAGAATCGGAAGAGGAAGAATCAGAAGACGAAGAATCAGGATTTGAGTATCCCAATCAACGTCGGCGGCGCAAACGCTCTTCTGTAACTGATCAATCTGATGTAGAATCCCAGGCAAAACAAGGTGAGTTGCCTCTGGAGTTTAATCGAACAGAAACTCAAAGGGATACAGAAGACTCAGACGATCTGCTTGAAGAAATGGATCAGGCAGAAACCAGCCACCTAAAGGATTTGTTAGATGAAGATTTAATGGATTTAGACGAGGATTTAGACGAGGATTTAGATGAGGATTTAGATGAGGATTTTGAGGAGGATTGGGACGAAGACGAGGATGAGGAAGATAGTGCTATTCCACAACCTCTGACGACGAATCATGTTCCCAGGGGGGCAAATATTCAGGTTTTACCCCTATCGGAAGCTTCTTTTCCGAAACCCTGCTATTTAGTGATAGACCGAGCAGCCGAGTTAATTGCGCGACCTCTGCGAGAATTTAGTGACTTGGGAGGTATTCCGGCTGAGGAATTCCAGCAACAAACTTTGCCAGTTTTTGATAATCATAGGGTGGCACGACGCTTTTCCAACCGTTCCCAGCGCGTGATTAAAGTGCCTGATGGGAAAATGTTGCAGAAAACCTGTTCTTATCTACAAGCCAAAGGCATTACCCGCCTTTTGATTGATGGTCAGGTCTATTCATTGTTAACAGCACCGTTGCTTGAATAGGGGCAGATGTTGTCATTGGTTATTCGTCCCTCATCCCCTAACCCCTTCTCCCAGAGGTTCCATCGATGTGGCACAATAAAAGGCGTGATTTATCGGTTATCAGGTAATCAAAGTGAGTCTGACTGCCCAAGCCCCTAAGACTGCTCGTCGCGTCGTTTTTCCGTTTACCGCCATCGTCGGTCAAGCAGAAATGAAGCTGGCTCTCCTGCTGAATGTCATTGACCCCAAAATTGGTGGAGTAATGATTATGGGCGATCGCGGTACGGGTAAGTCCACCACCATTCGGGCGTTGGCTGACTTGTTGCCGGAAATTGAGGTGGTTGCCGACGATCCCTTCAATAGCGATCCCAACGAACCCGACTGGATGAATAGTAATGGAGAAGTACAATCTGATTCAACAGTCAAGAAAAAAGTTCCGATGGTTGATCTGCCCTTGGGCGCAACCGAAGACCGAGTGTGCGGCACGATTGATATTGAAAAGGCATTAGCCGAAGGGGTGAAAGCCTTTGAACCCGGACTGTTAGCTAAAGCTAATCGCGGTATCCTCTATGTCGATGAAGTAAATCTACTTGACGATCACCTCGTTGATGTGCTACTGGACTCAGCGGCTAGTGGTTGGAATACCGTCGAACGAGAAGGCATTTCCATTCGCCATCCGGCTCGTTTTGTGTTGGTGGGTTCTGGCAACCCGGAAGAAGGAGAACTGCGTCCGCAACTCCTGGATCGTTTCGGCATGCACGCGGAAATCCGCACGGTCAAAGAGCCAACGCTGCGGGTAAAAATTGTGGAGGAACGCGCCGCGTTTGACAAAAATCCCTTGGATTACATCAAAGAACACCAGGAAGTCCAAGAGACATTGCAGCAGCAAATCGTCACCGCCCAGGCGCAACTGCCCCAAGTTGAAATGGACTATGACATGCGGGTGAATATTTCTGAGATTTGCTCAGAATTGGATGTGGATGGATTGCGAGGGGATATTGTCACCAACCGTGCAGCCAAAGCCTTGGCTGCTTTTGAAGGGCGCACGGAAGTCACAGTGGATGATATTCGCCGGGTGATTACACTATGCTTACGTCACCGCTTGCGGAAAGACCCCTTGGAGTCGATTGACTCAGGCTACAAGGTACAAAAAGCCTTCGGTCGTGTATTTGGGGTGGAGACGGAACCAGAAGCCGATGCTGCCATGGCAGTGAGTGGATCTCGCTAAGGTATATTGGGGAAATTGGCGAACAACCTACACTTGGCTGACGCTAGGTGTAGGTTTTAAGACGAAGCGATCGCGTCGTTCGCAGTTGCGCTTGTAGTTGCGCTTGTAGTTGCGCTGTCTTCGCCATCAACTGAACACAGCCATCATTAACCCTATTTAAAATAATAATTAAACCCGCACCCCCCCCATAAAAATCCAGCGCCGTGATCCCCATCAACCTCGACCCAATCATCACTGCAATCAGCGCGATCGCACGTCCAGCCGCCCCCCTACTCAAAAATAAGCTAGAACGCGACGAAACCGTCATCAAACTCCTGAAAAAATTTAATCTCGATCCCGAACATCCCCATCCTGACTTTACCAGTATTTATCAATACGCCTTTGTCGAATATGGCATCGGCAAACCCCAGCCAATTCTCCAACTATTCCGCCAAAAAGAGATTCAACAGGCTTTTCGCCAAGCCTTCGATCGCAATAACCCCTCCATTCTCCTGCAACAAGGGGAAGCCTTTCTCGACGGATACGCCTTAGGGGATGAAATCCGAGAATTAAGAATTGACCCCAAGCGCGAATTTGCCGCATTTGCTACCGTATTCATTGAAGTCGCCAAGCGATCGCGCACTCCAGCAGACGTTCTCACCAACCAGAAAATCGACTCCTTACATAAATCGATGAGAACCCTGCATCAACGGTTGGATAGACTCCCCACCTTAACCGGAATTCGCACCGAGATAGCGCGGTTGGCGGCACAAGAATCTCTATTATCAGCCCAGGAATCATCCACCGAAATCCCCTGTCCGGCGTTTGGTTTAGCCCAACAGATGAAGGGCTGGTTTGAAACCCTGGGTTATGACTTTGAACCCTATCAAATCTGGGGTAATGCACATTTTGAATGGATTGTCAACATTCCCGCCCGACGCGGATATGACCGGATTTTGGTCAGGGGGATTGAGGGAGAAGCCGGAATTCGGGATGTCACCGCCTTGCGAGAATCAGTGGATACTCAACGAACCGATGAAGGCTGGTTAGTCACCCCACGCCGCATCAGTCGCGCCGCCCGTGATGCGGTGGAAACGCGGGAAAATCGTGATTTATTTTGTTATACTTTTGATGAATTATTGGATGAAGCGGCAGATTTTCGGGAGTATTTGGACTGGTTAGAATCGGAATGCAGATGGTGATTATACTCCAGCGCATCGATCGCTATTGGAGTTTTTTGTGGCGTATAAATTTGCCGCCGAGTTGGGGGTATTGGCGGCTGATTTTACTAAGTTGGCTCAAGCCCAATCTTCTATTGATGCAAGTGCTACGCCTGATAATTATACCTGGGCATCTTATTTTCATCGCCAGATAGATGAAGCGGGGAAGATAATTTCCATTGCGCCGTTAAAGGGATTTAAGAGTGAGCCATTATCGCATTTACGCCAGACATTAGGACAAGCAAAGTTGACGAAGGCGGTGATGGATTTGATTATACCGATGGTTGATTTAACCTCTCCAACTCCGCTGCTGGAAATTCTGGAAGCGACACAGGGTAAAAGTGAAGATGAAGTGGGATATGTTGGGGGGAATGTGGCGACACTACTGGTGAAGGTTGATCAGAGTGCGTTGGAAGGTAGAGATCTCAGCCATGCAGTTATTAAAAGCGCTGATTTTACAAGTGTTAGTTTGCGCGATGTAAATTTCACTAAAACAAATCTAACTGACTCTTTGTTTGGTAAGAATTTAAGCGCTATTTGGTCTGTGGCATTTAGTCCAGATGGACAAGTTTTAGCCACAAGTGATAATAGTGGTAGAATTTACCTATTTTCAACTAAAAACTACAGAGAATTTTTAACCTGTCAAGGAAGTATAAATCCTGTTTACTCAGTTACATTTAGTCCTGATGGAAAAGTCATTGCTGGTGGTGGTACTGAAAAAATACTGAAGTTTTGGAATACCATTACTGGTAAATGCATCAAAAAAATTCATGGACATAGTGATTCAATATTATCCGTTAACTTCAGTCCTATTAGTGACATCGTTGTTAGTGGTGGTTGTGACAATACGGTAAGGTTATGGGATGTCAATACTGGTCAATGCCTAAGAGTTTTTCATGGTCATGAAGGTACTGTGAATGCAGTAGTTTTTAGTTCAGACGGCATGGTAATTTATAGTGCTAGCAATGACGGTACGATAAGGTTATGGGATGTCAATACTGGTCAATGCCTGAAAGTTTTTCAGATGCATGAAGGTTGGGTAAAGTCAGTAGCCTTTAGTTCAAACAGGAAACTGCTTGCCACGGGAGGTGAAGATAAAACAGTAAGACTATGGGATGTTAATACTGGTAAGTGCTTAAAGATATTGGAAGGACATAATTTTTTTGTATGTTCAGTAGTTTTCAGTCCAGATGGAGAGATATTAGCTAGTGGTAGTCATGATCATACAGTGCGATTATGGAATGTTAATACTGGTCAATGCCTAATAATTCTGAAGGGACATGACGGTTGGGTTCAAGCTATCTTTAGTCCAGATGGGAAGACTGTTGCTACTTACGGTCGTGACCAGGCAGTAAGGCTGTGGGATACCAGTACTGGTCACTGCTTAAAAAGCCTGCAAGGATTAAATAATTGGATATATTCTGTTGCATTCAGTCCAGATTTCAATACTGTTGTTAATAGTAGTAGCGATAAAACATTAAAATTATGGAATACAAAAACTGGTAAATGCTTAAAAATTTTTCCGGGGCATACAAAAGAGATACATTCAGTAACTTTTAGTCCGGATGGTCATTTACTTGCCAGTGGTAGTCATGACGGAACAGTTCGTTTGTGGGAAGTTAGTACAGGTAAATGTTTGAAAAAAATCCTAACTCATAATTGGGTGGCTGCTGTTGTATTTAGTCCAAATGGTAAGACCATTGCTAGTGGCGGTAGTGATGACATAATTGAAATTTGGGATATAGATACAACTAAATGTCTAAAAAAACTTTGTGGTCATACTAATTGGATATTTTCAGTTGCTTTTAGTCCAGATGGAGAATTGCTGGTTAGTGGTAGTGGTGATACAACAATAAGGATATGGAATATTAAATTTGGTATATGTATCAAAGTATTAAACACAAACATGGGTTGGATAAGATCAGTTAATTTTAGTCCAAATGGACAAATTATTGCTAGTGGGGGTTCCAATGGAACAGTTGGCTTATGGGATACTAGCACAGGTAAAATTCTAAAAGTATGCCAAGGTCATACTGATATAGTAGAGTCAGTGACTTTTAGTCCAGATGGTAATATTCTTGCTAGTGGTAGTCGTGATCGAACAGTAAGGCTCTGGGATGCTAAAACAGGTGAATATTTCAAAGTGCTGCGGGGTCACACAGATGAGATACATTCAGTTGCATTCAGCCTAGATGGTAAAACTATTGCTAGCGGTAGTGAAGATAATTCACTTAAGCTCTGGGATGTTCAGACAGGTGAATGTCTGAAAACACTAAGGGATAGACCCTATGAGGGAATGAATATTACGGGGGTTATCGGTTTAACCGAAGCCGAGAAAACCACACTCAAAACTTTCGGTGCAGTAGAACTAACAAAAGATTAAGAATTTGGAAACCCGCGCAGGCGGGTTTTGTTTGTGTAGCTGCGGTTTCAACCGCCCAGCCAGTTTTCACACCCCAGCACTAAAGATTTGATTAACCGTCAAGTTCAACTCTGGAAAAATTGCTGACACAATCCGCTCATCTCCCCGAAACTGCTGCACCTGGTACACACCATCAACAAGTTGGTAAACCGAAAACGTCGGTTGCTTGGGACTGCCAATATAACGCCTACCCCCTAATCCCAGATAATCTACAATCCAATACTCAGGAATGCCCATCGCCTCATAATCTTCCAACTTCAGGGCATAATCATCACTCCAATTCGTGGAAACCACTTCTATAACCAAACGGATAGAATTTCCAAACATAATAATAGATTCATTTTCCCAGCGAGGTTCGTTGTTCGCCACACCAATCTTATCTAAAACAATGACATCCGGCTCATAACTCGACTCGCGTGCTGGTTTAACCACACATTCTTTCGGTATAAAATAAGGCAGTTTAAACCGCCGAATTTCCAGGAACAGTTCCCCAGATGTAAACCCAGCCACTTCTGAATGTTTCCCCCTTGGTTTAGGCACTGCAATAATTACCCCGTCGTGCAGTTCATAGCGATGTTCTGAATTCTCTGGATACCAGGCAATAAATTCGTCAAATGTTAATTGTTTCGGTATAGCTTGAATCATCGTCCCACAACCTGAACAATACCTGAGTTATATCATGTCCGCTTGAATACCCACAATCAGGACTGACATTTCAGACGCGGAGCAATTTTTACAGCGTTTTGCAGCATTTTTCTAAAAGCCATCGCTACAATTAAAACGGCGTTGTCCACCCCAAATCATGCGATCAATGAAACCCCCTAAGTAGTCGGACAAAAGAAAACGTCACTGTACTAAGTTTTGTAAACAAACCTCAAACCCTTACAAATGACAAATGACAAATGACGAATGACGATTTTCACCGTTCACTTTAAGTATGTCCACCTACTTATGAAAGAACCACTGATTGAACTAAAGGGAGTCTCCAAATCCTTTGGGGGTAATGTCATCCTGGATAATGTTGATCTGACGATTTATCAGGGCGAAGCCTTAGGTATTATTGGACCCTCTGGGACGGGTAAATCTACGATTCTACGCATGATGGCGGGTTTAATGCCACTGGATGGGGGTGAAGTCTATGTGCAAGGACAAAAGCGTTCGGGTTTAATTGAAGATGCAAAAGATCCCATTGGCATCGGTATGGTGTTCCAGCAGTCTGCTTTGTTTGACTCCCTAAGCATCCGTGAAAATGTGGGGTTTTTCCTCTACCAGCATTCTAAACTGTCTGATGAGCGGATTCGGGAATTAGTGGATGAGAAGCTAGAGATGGTGGGGTTACCCGGAATTGCCGATCGCTATCCGGCTGAACTTTCAGGCGGGATGCGGCGGCGGGTGAGTTTTGCCCGGGCGATTATGACGAACCCCGATAATCCCCAAGATAACCCCGAAATTTTACTCTATGACGAACCAACGGCTGGACTTGATCCGATCGCGTCTACTGTGATTGAAGATTTAGTTCGTCAACTGCAATGTGTTGAAGGCGGATGTAAGACTTACGTAATGGTCACTCACCAAGATAGTACCATTCGCCGTACCACTGACCGAATTGTGTTTCTCTACAAAGGCAAGGTACAGTGGCAAGGTCCTATCGGCGAGATTGATACAACAGATAATCCTCTGGTGCGACAATTTTTCAGTGCCAGTACCAGCGGACCAATTCAGGTGGTTGGTTAGGATAAAGGCAAGGGCTTGATCGGTCATTTGCCATTGTCATCTATCCCGGCAAATGCCCGCCAATTTACCACATAAGGGTACAGTGAGGAGAAACCATGCGATCGCGAACCATTCGAGAAGGCTCCGTTGGCTTATTAATTCTAGTTGGACTCGCCGTGCTTGCTGGCTTGGCGATTTGGATTCGGGGTTTGAAATTTGGCGATCGCAGTTACAGCTTTGTCGTTAATTTTCCTAACGTCGCCGGGATGAAAGAAGGAGCCACTGTGCGCTATCGGGGGGTTGATGTGGGCAACATTACTGATATTCAAGCCACAACCAACGGCGTTGATGTCACCATCGAAATTGCATCAGAAGACTTAGTGATCCCAGAGGATGTTGCCATTGAAGCCAATCAATCGGGTTTAATTGGCGAAACCTCGGTAGATATTACCCCACTTCGGGAAGTGTCCTCGAATATTCAGTCGATGAACCCTCTGAAGTCTGAATGCAATTCGGATGTGATTATTTGTAGTGGTGAGCAGATTGAGGGTGAGATTGGGGTTAGCTTTATTGAACTTCTCCGCAATACTGATCGCTTGACCACCATCTATACCGATCCGCTATTTTTTAATAACATCAACTCTCTCGCCCAAAATGCCTCCCTCGCCGCCAGTGGTATCGCTCAACTTGCGGGTGAATTATCCTTATTATCGCGTTCCGTGCGTCAAGAAGTCGGCGGATTTTCTCAGGCGTCTGATGCGATCACCACAGCGGCTACCCAGACAACTCAACGCATTGGCGATACAGCGGATCAATTTAGTCAGACAGCTGTGCAACTCAATCGATTAATTGCCTCAACAAATGATTTAGTCACCAGAAATCGAGCAGTTTTAGTCGGAACGTTAACCAGTGTGAGTCAAACCAGCGAACAGTTGGGCGTTCTGTTAAGCGACTTGAGACCAACCCTAGAAAATGTCAACACGACGATTGATTTAGTCAATGCACAAGTCGATCAAGCGGATGTCAGCACCATCATTGAAAACGTCGAAACCGCCTCCGAAAATTTAGTCGCCCTCTCTGCTAATGCAGCGGAGTTATCGGCTGATCTACGCGATATCTCCAATTCTCTGGACAGTCCCAGCACTGCTATCGTATTGCAACAGCTATTAGATTCAGCACGGGTAACCTTTGAAAATACGCAAAAGATTACATCAGATTTGGAAGATTTAACGGGTGATCCGGCGTTCCGTCAAAATCTAAAAGAGTTAGTCAATGGACTTAGTGAACTTGTTTCTTCCACGGAACAATTGGAACAGCAAATTGAGGTGGCACAAGTTGTAGAATCCGCCAGTGCTGAAATTACAACGGCGGCGGTTCAGGTCGTGGATAAATCCCGTGAGCTTAATCCACAATCTATTGATGAGGAGTTAACTAAGTCTAAACATCGACTGAATCACCATCACCATATCCTGAAAAAATTGCCGCCAATTCCTAAAAAGTCAACAACGGATTCTGATAGCCAGTAGGGTGAGGATAACACCGTGTAATCCAGGATGTTTCCCAGCTTTAGTCAGTACAACGTTAAATTATTTGAGACAATATGTTAGTTAACTATAATCCTAAACAATGTTTACCTTCGGCTGAAGACTTACCTGATTCTGATGATACACCAGTGGACAACGAATTACAAAATTTAGTACCTAGCCTACTTAAAGCGATTTTAGCCTTAATTTGGTCAGAAAGAATGGATTGGTTTTTGGGAATTGACATGGGAATTTATTATGCTCCCGATGAAGCCGCCATTGTTCCTGATGCTTTTCTTAGTCTAGGAGTTCCCAGAATCATTGATTCAGATTTACGTTTATCTTACGTGTTATGGGAAGAACAAAAAATTCCCATGATGGTGTTAGAAGTTGTATCGCAAACGAGACGCAGAGAATATACGCAGAAGAAAAAAGACTATATTAAACTAGGTGTTTTGTACTATATTATCTATAACCCATTCCGAAAACGAAAACCTCGTTTAGAAGTGTACAAGCTAGAAGCTGGAGACTATCAATTATTGGAAGGTGAACCGATTTGGTTATCTGAACTGAATTTAGGCATCGGTCGAGAGGAAGGAACCTACCAAGGAATTACTCGAGAATGGTTATATTGGTATGATGACCAAGGAGAGCGATATTTGAATCCAGAGGAGAGACTGTTAACGGCACAAGAACAACTGCAACAAGAACGTCAGGCTAAAGCAAATGCAATTGAACGTGCTAATCGATTAGAACAATTATTGCGAGAAGCAAACATAAACCCTGAGGGAAATTCTCAGGTTTAGGAATAGGGTAGAGGTTAGCTGGAAACAAGATTAAAGGCTAAAGACTCTAACTGGACTTTAGACTACAACGCAAATGTTGAAAGCCTGAAGGGGTGACAAGCAGCTCAAAAGCTTGGCTTACATTGCATTACCCCCCTCAAGCCTCAAAAAGATGAGAGCTTATTGACAGGCTTATTGAGAATGAAGATCTGAATGAGAATGATAATCACCTGGGTAACACTTTAACTCCAGTCATCTGGAGTCTCGACCGATTTAGGTTGCTTATAAACGTGACCCTGGCTGTGAATTTGACGGGTTAACTCAAATAACCTGTCTTCGGTTAAACTCCACTGCTGGAGAATCCGTTCGAGCCCCTGTTGAATCTCTCTAGCGCCAGGAAACCGAGAATAGCGAATCCGTAATCGCGCCAATTCGGTCAACTGATAATCTGTCGGATCTGCTTTGATTTCCAAGAGACGATCCACTAGGGCGCGATCGCTCTTTTCTTGGGGATGTTGTTGGTCTTTGTTTTCTAAGATTGATGACATAATTGTACTTGACTTTTTTGCCATTATTCTTTATTAGTCCGCTTTAAGTTCCCCGCAAATGTTACAGAGTTTGAAGTTCTGTAACTTAATCCTCAAACAGATGAGAGTGCTGCGGTAAACTAAGCCTTAATCCATTGTCTGCCTTACTGCGATCGGCGAGAATACTCCTGTCATAATCGTTGATTAGACAGCGAGAGCGATCGCCCGTGTGTGAGCAGATCCATCTGCAATAATAGATTGCGTACTGTCACAGAACCTACCGTTAACTTGAATAAGGGATAACGGGGGCTTGTCAAAAGTTGGGACTGTGACCACCTTACCTGAGTCATCAGGTAAACAGTATGCCATTAGAATCCCTGACTATCCTTAATTAGGGTTAGCGTGGGGAGGATATCTAAATCAATCACTGATAACTCTCGTTTGGAGTCGTTATTCTATGTCTCATAGCGTCAAAATTTACGACACTTGCATCGGTTGCACCCAATGTGTGCGGGCTTGTCCCCTTGATGTGTTGGAGATGGTACCCTGGGATGGCTGTAAAGCTGGTCAGATTGCCTCGTCTCCACGTACCGAAGACTGCATCGGTTGCAAGCGCTGCGAAACCGCTTGTCCAACTGATTTCTTGAGCGTTCGGGTTTATCTTGGCGCTGAAACCACCCGCAGTATGGGTCTTGCCTACTAAGGGTATTTTGAGACCAATCTATACCATTGTAGGGATACAGGGGCATTGATATTCGAGCTGTGGCTTGCATGGTAATGCTTCTGTATCTCTACTAAAAATTGCCAATTTTTCAGTAAATTTGAATACAAAAAGGCAAATTTCGTAGGGACACGATCTGCCGTGTCCCTTCGACATAAGTGGTTTAACGGTCAAGTCTGTGTAAGTCCTGGTAACGATTCTTGACGTTCCCACGGGTTGCCCTCTAGCCTGTATCGCATAAGATGTTCATGAACCGCGCCTTACTTCGTGAAGACGCGGATTGCCAGAGATAACCTGGCAGTAGAGACCTTCCCTGGACGGTCTGTACATGAATAGGGCATGAGTTGGTAAGGGACAATCACTTCTGAACGTTTCTCTAGTTCAGCTTAAATGTAGGTTCAGGAATCTCTCTTGACTGGGTAAATCCAGGACACACCCTTGCCAATGCCTGAAGAGACGTAAACATTTACACGAGTGGATTATCTCTATGAATCGTGTTCCAGTAGTTAGTAAAGAGGGAAAACCCTTGATGCCCACCAAGCCATCCAGGGCTAGGCGGTGGATAAAAGAGGGCAAAGCGGTCGGGAAATGGTCGGACTTGGGCGTATACCACGTTCAACTTACCGCACCATCGCGCCTAGCAGTGCAACCGATTGCTGTTGGGGTAGATCCGGGAAAATCGTACTCTGGCGTCGGTGTCCAGTCAGCTAAATGTACCCTGCTACAATTGCATCTTATCCTTCCATTTGGTCGCGTTAAAAAGCGGATGGAGACCCGCGCCATGCTACGACGGTCTCGGCGAGGCAGAAGGATTAACCGGGACGTTCCGTTTAAACTGCGTAACCACCGCCAATGCAGGTTCGACAATCGCAAACAGTGCAAACTCCCCCCATCCATTAAAGCCTCACGGCAGTTGGAGTTAAGGGTAGTCAAAGAGTTGGCGGCGATATTCCCGGTAACTGCAATTGGCTATGAGCGAGTTAGAGCTGACATAGACCAGACCAAACGCAAACGCGCCAAGTCGGGCAAAGGTTTCTCTCCGGTGATGACTGGTCAAAATTGGGCAATATCCCAGATGGAAAAAATCGCCCCTGTCTACGTCCGCGAAGGCTTCTCAAAGGATGGGAACGGCACATCTCAACTCCGAAGCCAACTAGGTCTAGAGAAGGATAAGACCAACAAATCTATAGCCAAACCGGAGACCCACGCAGTTGATGGAGTGGCATTGGCTTGCGGGTATTTCATCAAGTATGTCCCGTTTAATGGCTCTAACTCTCGCGGTTACACTCACTTTGGCAGCGTCAATATCACTCCCTCCCCATTCAAAATCATTACCCGTCCTGGCGCAGTAAAACGGGGGAAAGAGTATGGTTTTTTCCGCCGTCAATTGCACTTTGAAGTGCCGGACAAGTCAGGAAAAAGGAAGCGCAAAGGTGGGACAATCACCCCGTTTGGAGTTAGGATTGGTGACTTGGTAAAAGCCGAAAAAGCCGGAAAAGTCTATATTGGCTACGTCGGCGGATTCACTAAAACTAAAGATACCAAAAATATCTCTGTTTGTGACTACACCTGGAAACGTATTGGGCAATTTGCCCCCAGTAAAGTCGAGTTAATCAGGAGGAATAACGGCTTATGTGTAGCGTAAAGGAGATGGACGTCTCCATTCTTCCAGCGTCCCGCTATCCCTCCTCGGATTACTTCGTTGAATCCGAGGACTCCCGCGAACACGTTGAAGGCATAATGTTTGAGGAGTGAGCAGTTCAATGTGTGGAATCGTCGGTTATATCGGCACGCAACCAGCAACAGATATTTTAATGGCAGGGTTAGAACGACTCGAATATCGAGGCTATGATTCTGCCGGAATTGCCACCGTTTGGGAAGGGGAGATTCAGTGCGTTCGCGCTAAAGGCAAACTCTACAATTTACGAGAAAAACTGGAACGTACCGATAACCAAGCCCGACTTGGTATTGGACATACCCGTTGGGCAACTCACGGAAAACCGGAAGAATATAATGCCCATCCTCATACCGATACCCATCAGCGCGTGGCGGTGGTGCAAAATGGCATCGTGGAAAACTATCGGGAATTACGGGAAGACTTGAAAAAACGGGGACATGAATTCCGTTCTGATACCGATACCGAAGTGATTCCCCACCTGATTGCCGAGTTTCTCCCCGAACCCTCAACCCCGGATTTTCAACACCCGAATGCCTTCCTAGACGCCGTGCGCCAAGCGGTGAATCAACTCCATGGTGCGTTTGCGATCGCGATTATTTGTGCCGACTATCCCGATGAACTGATTGTCGCACGACAACAGGCTCCTTTAATCCTGGGATTTGGTCAAGGGGAATTCTTCTGTGCCTCCGATACTCCCGCCCTCGTCCCCCACACCCATGCGGTATTGAACCTAGAGAATGGGGAACTGGCACGGTTAACCCCCCTAGGGGCAGAAGTCTATAACTTTGCTGGGGAACGTCTTCGCAAATTCCCCCGCACCCTCAACTGGAATCCCGTACAAGTCGAAAAACAGGGATTCCGTCATTTCATGCTCAAAGAAATTTTTGAGCAACCGGGTGTAGTGCGAACTTGTTTAGAAGCTTATATTAGCAGTGATTGGTCTGCGGGAGAAAATGATAGCAGTAGCCCAATACCTGATCAAAACCCAGTCGCCGGAGACACCCCATCCATAACCACGCCGATACAATTGGGACTTCCTGAGTCGTTGTATGAAAACTTAGAACACGTCCAGATATTAGCCTGTGGTACCAGTTGGCACGCCAGTCTGGTGGGGAAATACCTGATCGAACAACTCGCTGGAATTCCCACGATGGTACAATATGCCTCAGAATTCCGCTATGCCCCCTCACCCTTGACGCGCAATACCCTCACCCTTGGCGTTACTCAATCGGGAGAAACTGCTGATACCTTAGCGGCGTTGGAGATGGAAAAACGACGGCGTACTGGTTTAGGACAAGAGTATCAGCCGCGACTGGTGGGGATTACCAATCGTTCCGAGAGTTCTCTGGCGCATTTAGTCCCGCATATTATTGAGACGTTTGCGGGAATGGAAATTGGTGTGGCGGCAACGAAAACCTTTGTCACTCAATTGGTGGTATTTTACTGTTTAGCTCTGGATTTAGCCTATCAACGCCAAACCCTACCCCCGTCACGGATTGCCGAAATTATTGCTGGGTTGCGTCAACTTCCCTCCCAGATTGAGTTGGTGTTATCGCGTCAGGAACATTATCTGGAAGAATTAGCCCATGAGTTTGACGAAACCCAAGATTTCATCTTTTTGGGGCGTGGGATTAATTTCCCCATTGCCTTAGAAGGGGCGTTGAAGCTTAAGGAAGTCAGCTATATTCACGCCGAAGGGTATCCAGCTGGGGAGATGAAACACGGACCCATTGCCCTCTTAGATGCTAAAGTACCCGTGGTTGCGATCGCGATGCCGGGTACTGTGTATGAAAAGGTGCTATCTAATGCCCAAGAAGCCAAGGCGCGAGATGCGCGATTAATTGGGGTGACACCCATGCATGATCCAGAAGCGGCTCAAACCTTTGATATTTTATTATCGGTACCCGTTGTTGAAGAATTACTGTCTCCAATTTTGGCAGTAATGCCTTTACAACTTTTGGCATATCATATTGCGGCGCGGCGGGGTTTAGATGTGGATCAGCCTAGGAATTTGGCAAAATCAGTCACGGTGGAATAAGTGCCAAACGTTATGTTCTAGAGTAAAAAGAAATGCCGAACAGCTTATTATACAGATGCCCCATCCCCTTGTGGGTGGGGTTGTTGACCGTTCTACTACTTAGGTCGAGATGCTTCACTCCGCTGTCGCTCCGTTCAGCATGACATTTCGCCACTATACTTCTATTCCTCACTATCGGCAAAATTGACGTTTTCATAAATATCGCTCAAATTGATCTGAAACCCGATTAAACCTAGTAAAACTCACGGATAAAACTTGATAAATCAATACTTTGTTCGTAGTAGGCACGAAGCGTGTCAGAAGCACTTTAGCGCTTACTATAAACTCTAAAGTCAGTGCTATTCACTTTAATGGTATGTCCCCTGGCGAAGCGCGATCGCATTAGACATGTCAATGATCGCATTCTTCTATTTTGGCTTATGTTTAGTCAGCCGTGCAATCCTGGGTACAATGATTGGCGTATCTATCATGACTGAACTATCATGAATCAACCGTTACGGACATTAGGTGTCGCCCCCAATGCTTGGGGAGTGAATGATGCGATCGCGGATCTCACTCGCCCCTCCCTAACCCCTCACCCCATTACCCTCACCACAGAAACCAAAAGCCTGCGCCTGGATTTAGTCAAATCTGCCATCCTGATCATCGACATGCAAAATGACTTCTGTCATCCCGATGGCTGGTTAGCCCATATTGGCGTAGACGTAACCCCCGCCCGTACTCCAATTGCATCCCTAACCGCGTTGCTTCCTCAGTTACGAGATATGAATGTTCCTGTGATTTGGGTGAACTGGGGAAATCGTCCCGACTTACTCAATATCAGTGCTGGATTGCGCCATGTTTATAATCCCACAGGTGCAGGAATTGGACTCGGTGATCCCTTGCCCAAAAATGGGGCAAAAGTGCTAACGAAAGACAGTTGGGCTGCCGCAATTGTGGATGGATTAAACCACCAACCCGAAGATATTTATATTGACAAATATCGCATGAGTGGTTTCTGGGATACTCCCTTAGATAGTATTTTACGCAATATGGGCAAAACCACTCTTTTCTTTGCTGGCGTCAACATTGATCAATGTGTCATGGCAACATTACAAGATGCTAACTTCCTGGGGTATGATTGTGTTTTGCTCAAAGATTGTGCGGCAACAACGTCTCCTGATTACTGCTTTAAAGCCACTATTTATAATGTTAATCAATGCTTTGGCTTTACCAGCGATTCTCAATTACTGCTTAAAGCGATAAAAGCCTAGTCCAAAAAGGCAGAAGGGAAGGAGTAAAGTAGCAAGGGAGAAGGAAATAATCACGGTTGACGAATGACCAATGATAAATAACAAATAACCAATGACAAATGACCAATGACAAATGACCAATGACAAATGAACAATTTTAGGAGAAAATTCCCATGGAATCCCGTTGTATGATTCCCGTTATGAAATCCCCCAAGGACTACCAATCCTATCGCATTAGTCCCCAGGATAGCAACCGTTTAGCCATTATCTTTGATCCGGCGATCGCGGATTCATCACTAACCGTTTGTGTGGAGATTTTTGATCAAGGCGGCAAAACTCCCCCGAATCGTCATCAAATTGCTGTAGAAATGTTTTTTATCCTTAAAGGGGAAGGAATTGCCCGTTGTGATGGCAAAAATGTGCCATTTCGGGCAGGAGATAGTTTATTAGTCCCGCCAACGGGTATTCATGAAATTATAAATACAGGTCAAGGTCGTTTATATGCGTTATGTTTTATGGTTCCTAATGAGGATTTTGTCGAACTTATTCGCAGCGGTATACCTGTAGATTTGGATGAGGAAGATTTTCGTGTATTAGGACGTACTGATGCTGTGGTTTCGTGTTAGGACACAGGGAATAGGGTAGGGTGGTAGAGATATAGTATACTACGTCTGGAACAGTCAGGGCGGGTTTTGCACAAATGTTATTATCAATAGCCAAAAGAAAGTCCCTAAACCCGCCCCTACAGACGCGCCATGACAGACGCGCCATGGCGCGTCTCTACACTTTCCCTTTTTTCCAATCCCTAATCCCTTGTTGCGCGATCGCGTGATGAATTCCATCAGGATAAATCTTGGCAACCTCAGGTTGTTGTTTTTCCACTTGATACTCATTCCAGACGGTAACGCGAGGATTGGCTGTCATATTAATATTATCAGTAAACTATTCTTTTTTTTATTATGCCAATAACAAATGACAAATGACAAATGACAAATGACAAATGACAAAAATTCATAAACAAACCGCATCAATATTAACCCGCGATGGAATTCGCCTAGATGCTGATATTTACTATCCCGATACTGATACAGACTTGCCCGTACTCCTGATGCGACAACCTTACGGAAAAGCGATCGCATCCACTGTCGTCTATGCCCATCCCTTCTGGTATGCCGCCCAGGGGTATATTGTCGTAATTCAGGATGTGCGGGGACGGGGGACATCTGTGGGAGAGTTTCAGCTATTTACCCACGAGGTTGCTGATGGAATTGATACCATTAACTGGGTGTCGCAGTTACCCGGTAGCAACGGACAGGTGGGCATGTATGGCTTTTCTTATCAGGGGATGACTCAACTGTATGCGGCATCAGCAAATCTGCCCGCGTTGAAAACAATTTGTCCGGCAATGATGGCGTATGATTTATATGCAGATTGGGCGTATGAAAATGGGGCATTTTGTTTCCACATTAATTTTGGGTGGGGTGTACAGTTAGCCGCCGAAACTGCCCGATTTAAAAATGATCCGATTGCCTATCAAATTCTCTATGCGGCATCTCGCAATTTGCCCTTTTATGACCTATCTCCCCGATTTACCGAATGTTTAAATAAATATACACCAAATTCTTTTTATGATGAATGGCTAAATCATCCTGAACCCGGAGATTATTGGCAAAAACTCTCACCTAACCTCGATGGTGTAGACTTGCCGATGCTGCATATTGGTGGCTGGTTTGATCCGTATCTGCGGGGTAATCTGCGTCTCTATAAAGACCTGGCAAATCGGAGTAAATTTCCCCAGCATCTGATTATAGGACCTTGGGCGCATCTGCCTTGGGGAAGGAAAGTTGGGGCAAGAGATTTTGGCGCAGAGGCGGTAAGTCCTGTGGATAGGTTACAAGTGCGTTGGTTTGACCAGTTTCTCAAGGGGATTGATACCGGATTGTTGGACAAACCGCCTGTCTATTTATTTGAAATGGGGAGTAATCAATGGCGTTATTTTGATTCGTGGTTACAAGATAATCAGAAATCCTACTTTCTTAGCAGTACAGGTTTAGCCAGTGTGCGAGACGATTCCGGGACTCTCCTATCCTGTCCGGTGGAAGACTCACGCTTGGGTGGAGACAAGGCAGAAGGTCAGAAAGAAGGGAATAATGATAGTTTAGGCGGACTTGATATTATTCCCCAATCTGAATCTCCGGCAAAATTGCCTGTATTACCTGCTGCAACCGATGTATTTGTTCATGATCCGTGGCGTCCAGTTCCAGCGTGGGGAGGTCATGCGACAATCCCGGCTGGGTCGTTTGATCGGTCTGCAATTGATAGTCGCACCGATGTTTTAACGTATAATTCGGCACCGTTTGCTGAAGATTTACATCTAATGGGTGATGTTGCAATTGAGGTTTTTTGCTATTCCGATACATCCAGTTTTGACCTCTGTGCCGTGTTATCTGAAGTGCTTCCGAATGGGATGGTTTATAATTTCACTCAGGGGTATGCGACTGTAAGTCTGGGTCAAGAAATAAAACCTGTTAGGATTGAACTCCAGCCGACTTGTATGAAAATTACCAAAGGGAATGGATTACGTCTGAGTCTAAGCGCCGCTTGTTTTCCAGCCTATCCGGTGAATCCAGGAACAGGCATATCGTCTGCTGCAATGTCCTTGATGGAAGCTCAAATCATTACACTTACGGTGAATTGTGGTGGAAACTTGACATCAAAACTTTTGTTACCAATCGCTTAAGTTTATCTTATATGATTGAGTTTTATTGAGGCGACGAAAAGGCTGAACTAACCACTCAACCAGGATTCGACAATTCCCCAGCTAAAACGGTATTAACCTTTTCCCTCTTTTGGAGCCAGAGAGAGCATAAATACTCAAACAAACTCGATGTACATTATACCTCACTAAACAAAAAATGGGAGCAATAAGCGTAGAGAAGGGAATGATCAAAATTTGTTGGTAAAGATGATTGAGGACTATGTAAAATAAGAGAAGTTATCGAGTTCTTTACATTTTTAGCTTATTGTAATAGCTTTTGAGAACTGTTAAAAAGCTAAGACCTTGACATCAAAGCCACACTCCTGTCGTTCTTGCGCTAATCACGATCAATTTCAGATGGGGTTGGGATATCCAATCAGTAGCCCAAGAGCGAAGGACTGAAACTATAAGCGACAACTCATATCCAACCTGATCGTGGCGAATCATGCGCCGACGACGAACAGCGCCTAGCTCAATGGTTAGCGCTCAAGGTCTAACACGGATCCCCCAAGCTAAACCCAGTCAATAGTTTTGACGTTTGACCAATGATGAACAAACCACCCTTTCTAGAAACGACCCCCCAAGATAATCATCAGCAACCGTTGGCACAGCCTCATAAGTCTTGGCGTCCCCGTCATTTTCTAGTTTGGATGGTAGTGGGTCTAACCACCGTAGCGATTGGCGCTGTCGCCGCAGTCAGCTATTTTGGCGTGCGCCAGCTAATCCTAGAAAACATCAAACAAAACGCGCTCAATTCAGTGCAAGCAGAAGCCAGTGAAATCGATCGCTGGTTAGCCACGCGCAAGGCTGAAGTCGAAACGATCGCCAGTACCCCGATCCTGCGATCGATGGACTGGTCGCAGATTAAACCGTACTTGCAACGAGAAGTCCAACGCAGCCGGGATTTTACCTCGTTTTCTGTGATCAGGGCGGATGGAACCTTTCAAAGCAGCAATGAAGGTCAGGGGAATGTTCAAGATCGCCAACATTTCCAACAGGCGATGGCGGGAAAAGTGTATGTCTCTGATCCCCTAATCAGTCGGGCGACCGAATTACCGATTATTGCCATTGCCGCCCCGATTGTGGCAATGCCCCCTCAGCCTCCCCTAACCGTTGGTACAACGGCGGGTGCGATCGATATTGAGCGTGTGGAAGAAGTTGTTGAAAATATATCCTATGGCAAGGATAGCTACGCCTTTGCCCTCAACTCTAGAGGCGTGCCGATTGTTTATCCAGAGGAAAAACCCTTAGGAACTGAAAGAAAACCTGATTCCAGTTTACTGGAGTCAACCGAACCGGATCTAGCCGCGATCGCTCGCCAGATGGTGAACCAAGAACAAGGAATTCAACAGGCAAACTTGTTCGGGGAATCCGTTTACGTGGCGTATGTCCACCTAGAAGAGGCAAACTGGTCAATTGCCTTAGTCATGAACAATGAGAAAATAGAAAGTCCAATCTGGTCACTCAACTTGCTAGCTATCGTTCTGGTTGCCCTCTTGTTCGTTGCCATATTTTTCATCAGGCGACAGGTGAAACTCTTTGAGATGACACGGGCTAAAGCCGCCAAAGAAGCACTGCTCAATCGCTTGACCAATCGCATTCATTCCTCACTCGACCTAGATCGCACCTTACCCGCTACTTTAGAAGAATTGACATCGCTGCTGGGCTTAGAACGAGTCATTTTCGGCTGGTTGCTCGACAATCAGACGTTAAGAATTGCATATATGTACACGGAGGAGGGTTTATCGAGCGAATGTAGACAGTTAAAGATAGCGACGTCCGGTAACTTAGAGACTCAGTTACGCAAGGGTGAGACCGTTGATTTTAAAGTATCCATGATCAATGGTCAATCAGATAATGCTGGTTTAGAAAACACCCCAGATAACCCTTTCTCGTCCCATCCTGCTACCTCTTCAGAGGAAACCTATATCCTGGAAAATGGTCACTATTCAGCGATTCCCATCCGTCCTCAAACCGGATTCTTGGGCTATTTAATCTGTATCCACGCCACAAGTTGGTCGTGGAGTCCCAGCGACATCGAACTATTAGAAGCCATTTCTAAACAAATTGCCAGTGCTTGCACCCAATCCCATCTCTACACGAAAACCCAAGATCAAATCCAACTTCTCGACAATACCTTAGACTCATTAGAGCGAGAACGCCGACAACTGCAACAAGTGATCGCCAGTGCGCCCATGGCAATGGCAATGTTTGACAAGGAAATGCGCTATATGGCTCATTCCCAAAAGTGGCTCACGGTGCAAGGGCTTGAGGGGGAATCCATCATTGGTCGCTGCCATTACGAGATGATCCCAGATGTACCGGAACACTGGAAGCAGATTCATCAACGGGCGCTCACGGGGCAAGTGATCACTAACCCAGAAGATGTCTGGGAACGTAGCGATGGTTCTATCGTTTACATGCGCTGGGCAATTAACCCCTGGTATACTCCGAATGGTCAAGTGGGTGGGATTGTCATTGCCACCGACCAGATTAACGAATTAGTCGAAGCCAGAGAAGCGGCACTGGAAGCGGTACGGTTTAAGTCCAAGTTTCTGGCGAACATGAGTCATGAAATTCGCACGCCGATGAATGGCGTCTTAGGCATGGTGGGACTCCTGTTACAGACTCAACTCACGCTGCGACAGCGAGACTATGCCCAAACGATTCGCCGTAGTGCTGACCATTTACTGACCATCATCAACGATATTCTGGATTTCTCCAAGCTAGAAGCTGGAGAAATGGAACTCGAAACCATTGAGTTTGACCTAGATGGCTGTATCGAATCGGTTCTTGATGTGCTAGCCACTCAAGCCGAAGAGAAGAAGTTAGAATTGGCAACCTTAATTGACCGCCAAGTCCCCCGACAACTCAAAGGTGATCCGGCTAGACTGCGACAGGTTCTGTTAAATCTAGCAAATAATGCCCTCAAGTTTACACCCCAAGGGGAAGTGGTTATCCATGTCACCTTAGAAACCGCTACCTCCAAAAATGCCACGCTCCACTTTGCCGTGTCCGATACAGGAGTGGGCATTTCCCCAGAAGGTCAAGAAAAACTCTTCCAATCCTTTTCCCAAGTTGATAACTCGACCACTCGTCAATATGGCGGCACAGGCTTAGGGTTAGCTATCTGCAAACAGTTGGTCGATTTGATGGGCGGCGAAATCGGCGTGGAAAGTCAGGTGGGTAAAGGGTCCACGTTCTGGTTTACGGCAAAATTTGACACCCAAACGAACGCTGAATCTCCCACCACTCCCTTTGCCCTCACCCATCTAAAACTGTTGGTCGTTTCCGAAAGTCGCACTACCCGCCAATCAGTGCGTTACTTAGTCAATACCTGGGGAATTGGGATTGATGAAGCCAACTCCGCAGAACTGTCCCTAGATGCCCTGCGCCAAGCTGCTGCGGTTAACCAGCCTTATGATGTGGTGATCTGTGATTGGCAACTGCCCCAAATCGAGGATGGGTCCCTGATTAAAACTATTCGCTCTGATTCAGCGTTGAGCCATACCAAAGCCGTGGTGATGACACCGATGAATCAACGGGATCAAGTCGAACAATTACTGTCTATGGGAGCGGCGAGTTATTTGCTCAAGCCTGTGAGAGCCTCACGGCTATTTGATAGTTTAATGGCGGCTGTAGCGCCCGAAATGATTAAAGAACAGCAGGAGGAAGAACTAGCCCAACATACAACGACTGGAGACTTCACTCATAAACAACCTGCGACTCCTCTGAATATCCTCTTAGCTGAAGATCACCCGATCAATCAACAAGTTATTCTCAATCAGTTACAGATGTTAGGTTATGAGGCTGACTGCGCCCCCAATGGTCAAGTTGTCCTGGAATTAGTCGAGCAAAATTCCTACGATATCATTCTCATGGACTGTCAGATGCCTGTTCTGGATGGCTATGCGACTACCACTAAATTGATTGAGCGTTACGGTAGCACTCATCCGGTTATTATTGCTCTAACCGCTCATGCGTTTCCTGAAGATCGAGAACGATGTGCGGCAGTTGGTATGGATGACTATATCAGTAAACCTGTTGATGAGGAAATGTTGAGCGAACGGTTAGAGTATTGGGCAACCAAGATTAGACATGATGAAGACAAAGGGCAAATGGCAGATGACTCTATGAAGGCAGAGGACAAAGGGCAGATGAAAGAAGGAAACGAGAAGGCAGAGGACAAAGGGCAGATGGCAGATGGTAAGGAAGACATTAACTCAACACTCAACACTTCCCCAATTAACTGGGAACACCTTGAGCGTGTCACCCTCGGTAAAAAATCGGCTCAAGAACGACTGTTGCACGCTTTTATCGAACATGCGGAAGCGGATTTAAAAGATATCCAAACCGGAATTGCCGCCGAAGATTATGAACAAATCTATGCCAAAGCCCATCGGTTGAGAGGATCAAGTGCCAATTTAGGCATGGACGCGATCGCAGAATTAGCCGCCCAAGTCGAAAACCATGGACGTTCCGGTTCTCTAGCCGCGATCAAAGAAAACGTTACTGAGTTAGAACGACAACTAACTGCGGCTTGCGAATACATCCGCAACATGAATGATAAATCATAAATTTCCTTTTCCCTGACAAATGACCAATGACTAATGACAAATGACTAATGACCAATGACAAATGACTAATGACAAATGACAAATGACAAATGACAAATAACCATGGCAAAAATCCTCGCCGTTGATGATGATATAACCGTCCAAATCATTCTCCAAGAATTGTTAGAGAGTGAAGGTCATGAAGTTCTGCTAGCGGATGATGGAGAAGCGGCACTCCGACAAACCCAAAAACTTAAACCTGACTTAATCATCTGCGATTGGATGATGCCTAAACTCGATGGCTTAGAACTGTGCCGCCGCATCAAGGCAGATCCGCAATTAGCAACCATTTTTCTGATTCTACTAACCATACGTGAACAAGTCGCCGATCGCGTCCAAGGGTTAGATTCGGGGGCGGATGATTTTCTCTCAAAACCCATTGAACCCAGTGAATTGCAAGCCAGGGTGCGTTCGGGATTACGGCTGCATCAATTAAACAAACAACTTTCACAAGCTCTGCACGATCTCAAGCAAACTCAATCTCAATTAGTTCAGAGTGAAAAAATGTCCAGCTTGGGTCAAATGATCGCTGGAATTGCTCATGAAATTAATAATCCAGTTACATTCATTCATGGCAACTTATCCTACATCGAGGACTATAGCCAAGACTTGTTCGATCTAGTTGAATCCTATCAACAAGAGTATCCCCATCCGAGTCCGCGTCTGCAAGACAAAATAACTGATGTGCATCTTGACTTTTTAAGCCAAGATTTTCCCAAAGTATTGGCTTCGATGAAAGTCGGCACTCAACGCCTACGAGAATTGGTGTTATCCTTGCGGAAGTTTTCCCGGCTCGATGAAGCTGAACGGAAACCAGTCGATCTTCATGAAGGAATAGAAAGCGCTCTTTTTCTAGTCCAACATCGCTTATCCACTTCCGCCGGACAGCCCGGAATTAAAATCATAAAAGAATACAGCGACCTGCCCCCATTTGAATGCTATCCAGGACAACTTAATCAGGTTTTTATCCACATTATTAATAATGCTATTGATGCTTTAGAAATGGATCAAGAAAAAGAGCAAGATAACAGATATTTACCTCAAACTATCCCAACGATTAAAATTCAAACGACTCTGCAAAACGACGGTCAAGTAATTATTTGTATTATTGATAATGGAATTGGCATATCCGACAGTGTAAAACCTCGAATATTTGATCCGTTTTTCACCACAAAACCTGTGGGTAAAGGTAGAGGATTAGGGCTATCAATTGCCCATCAAATTGTGGTAAATCAGCATGGCGGTGAGTTGGAGTGTGTTTCTCAACCGGATGTCGGAACTGAGATGATTATTAAACTTCCGTTTAAAAAATGTTTGCTAAATTAAGCTGATTTATAACATCATAAATTATTTTTGCCGCTTTGTACTCTGGAACTCTCTGCCTGGTTTCCGCTACTGATTCTGATCCGAGGAATTTTAAAGATTTGTAACAGTCCGCTCACTTTTGCATAAAATTTTCCCTCTATCTGTGACTAAATCAATACAGACTTAAAACATTACAGCAACGTTTGTTTTTCCATGCTTAATCTTAAAGATGCCCTGTTTGCCTTTATCTTGGTTGCACTCCTGATTCTGGTGGGGCGGTTGATTCACCAAAAAGTCCGCTGGATACAGAAACTCTACATTCCCGAATCCATCGTCGCTGGCGTGGTGGCGCTGGTGTTGGGACCTGAGGTTCTGGGTGCGATCGCGGGTTCAGGTTCACCCCTAGCCAATGGCGTCTTTCCGGAATCCATTCGGGAGGTGTGGTCACAGTCTCCTGGGGTATTCATCAATATTGTCTTCGCCGCCTTGTTTTTGGGTGAATCGATTCCCCATCCCCGAGACATCTGGAATAAAGCCGCACCTCAAGTTGTATTTGGGCAAAGTCTGGCGTGGGGACAATATGTGGTGGGTATTTTACTCACATTGCTGATCCTCATCCCTTTATTTGGGATCGATCCGACAGCGGCGGCTTTAATTGAAATCGCCTTTGAAGGGGGACATGGTACAGCCGCAGGGATGGCGGGAACGTTTCAAGAGTTGGGGTTTCCCGATGGCGCTGACTTAGCGGTAGGATTAGCCACGGTAGGGATTGTGTCGGGGATTGTCACGGGAACGGTACTGGCGAATTGGGGAAGACGTAAAGGCTATGTCCAAAGCATTCAGCAAAATGTAGCTGAACCGGAATGGTTTGAAGATTACACCCACAGTGAAACCCCGCAAATCCGCAGGGCGCGATCTCGACTGATGCGGAATATGTTGATTGATCCGCTATCGCTGAACTTCGGCTTTGTTGGATTAGCGATCGCGATCGGTTGGTTACTTCTGCAAGGATTAATCTGGATCGAGTCAGTGACATGGGGTATAGGCGGATTTGAAATGATGACTTATGTCCCCCTCTTTCCCATGGCGCTAGTAGGCGGAATTATTGTCCAGTTACTCATGGAACGGTTAGGACTGCATCCGCTAATTATTCGCCCTTTAATGAATAATATTGCTGGAGTCGCCTTAGATATTGTTGTCGTTACCGCCTTAGCCACCATTTCTCTAACCGTACTCGGAGAAAACTTCGGTTCTTTTCTGCTGCTGAGTGTCGCTGGGATAACTTGGAATATTTTTGCCTTCCTTTATCTCGCCCCTCGCGTGATTCCCTCTTACTGGTTTGAACGGGGGCTAGGTGATTTAGGACAATCGATGGGAGTCACGGCAACGGGTATTTTATTATTGCGAATGGTTGACCCCGACAATCGCTCTGGTGCCTTTGAAAGTTTTGCCTACAAACAGTTATTTTTTGAACCCATTGTTGGCGGTGGATTATTCACCGCAGCCGCACCAAGTCTAATTGCTAAATTCGGTCTAGTGTCCATCTTGTTTCTCACTAGCGGGATTCTCGTCGCTTGGCTGATTTTTGGATTTCTGGCGTTTGGTAAACAGGCGAGACGAGCTAGAAAATCGGAAAAAGGGATTGAATAGGGAAAGGGGTTGGCGGTGTAGAGACGTAGCATGCTACGTCTCTACACCGCTTCTATCGTACCTATCTTAAAATGAGCATATCCACGAATCAGAAGGTATCTAGTTGGCTTTTTAGTCCCGGATTGCGGTCACGGGGTTTGTAGGAAAGTATGCTATCCGTCTGCTTTTACATTGTAAGATCCATGCTCACACATCACCGCTTACCTGTTTGCCTTTCGGTTGTATCGACGGATCTGCCGATTTGGTTCACGATCGAAACGGCGGCTACGCTGTATCAAAAAGAACGCGATCGCTTTCACTTACTCTTGAGAGAACCCCCACTCCCGGAATGGGAATTCCGACACCCTCCCCAAACTAGCCCCACGGATGTCGTTAAGCGCACTCCCCAGCGACTCTTGTGGCTAGAAATTTCCCCCTATCGGATGATTATGACGATGCAGGCAAACGATAACTTAAGTTATCGTCACCGTTGGGAGCGAGGGGTTTATGGTATCAGTCGCTATTGGCTTCATGAAAAGGCGACAAAGAACCATCAGTCTTTGCAACTGCGAAATTATACCCGGATGCTGAAACTAGAGGGATACCCCTTACCCCAAAGCTTGGAACTTGACTATGAACTCTGGTCTGGTAAGGTGCGCCTGGGTCACTACCTGCTTCGGCTACAGATGTATCATTGATGGGATTAAGTTAAGTTCGGTAAACCCAATATTGTTTATTAAGGAACATTAAGATTGAAATAAACTTTCTTACGATGCGTGACTTAGTACATTTGCAGAGGGGGAACTTCAGATTAAAATTTTCGTTTGGGAATCGCATATCTGATGCCTCCCTTTTTACCCATAACATCTCCCTGGTAACGCGGGAGAACATGAATACTGGTGTGCATCATTTTTTGTCCCGCCTCTCGATTCACATTGAATCCCACATTAAACCCATCGGGATGAAATTGATCGGTTAAAAACTCTTGGACTTTGTTAACCATGAACCAGCAAGCGGATTGTTCTTTAAAGTCCAGATCAAAATAATTGGCAACATGACGTTTAGGAATCACCAGAACATGACCTTTACTAGCTGGATACCCATCGAACATGGCATAAGCTGTGGCTGACTCGGTTAGGACTCGCAGACTTCTGCGGGGGTTACAAAAGATGCACTTATTTTCTGAATGTCTTTGATAGTTATAATGAACGTATTCGTAAATTTCGCAATACTCGTCTAGGTGAATGGATTGAAATGGGAGTTTGACTATGCACTGATAGGTGGGCTTTTTATGAATATAATGTTCTCGAAATCCTTCTTTTTTTAGATCTCGCCTCACGGCATAATACGCTTTTCCGCCAGGTTTCAATAAATGGGAAACGTTCATGAGAACCGTTGCTTGTTCTTCAGCAAAGAGAACATTTAACACATAAAAGCAGAGGATGGTATCAAATTTAATCGTGGGGTATTCGCGGAAATAGTAGGGGTCATATCCGGTGATATCAAAGCCTTTTTGCCGCAAAAGTTTGACATCATTACCCAAACCACAACCAAAGTCTAAAATTTTGCCGTGAAGCAGCTTTTTATCAACGAGAAGCTGTCCGGGAAAGGAGAGATAAACTCTGTCTTTTGCGGTGAGATGACTGAATGTATTGGCTTGCTTTTTCATCGGACAGGAACTCCCCCCAAAAGCCACAGTTGCCCGCAAACTACAATTAGGTTGGGTTAGATATACCGTAGGGTGGGCAATGCCCACCAACCTTAAATCAGTGACCTTCGTATTAGGTTAAATGGCACTGACTTTAGAGTTTGTAGTAAGCGCTAAAGCGCTTACTACGAACCCAGCTTAAGTCAGCTACATTCGTATTAGGTTGGGTTTCGACTTCGCTCAACCCAACCGAAAAAGTAAAATGAGCGGATTAGCGATTAATCGATGATCGCATTGACTAAGACTTCGGCTAGTAGGGACGGTTTAACTGATAACATTATTAATCAAACCAATAACTTTAGTAAACCCGCCCCGCTTAAGGTTCAATCCTGAATCGCATTCAACAAGATTTCAGGTAACGTCATATCTGCCATATCATCCAGGGTAACGGTGTCAACGATATCGAATTTGGCACCCGCCCCTTGCAATTCATCATCGAGAATCTTGAGAAATCGCGTGGCTGTGGGATCGTTACCGACTTGAATCATAGAAATGGCTAATTCTTCATCCCGATCCATCTGACGCGACGCTTCCACAATCACTCGCATCACAGCTTTGCGATCGTCCGGTTCCCCATCGGTGATGACTAAAATGGTTTCGCCTTCGGGTTTGGTTTGTCCGGCTGATTTGCGCTGAAAGTAGCTATTCAGTGCATCCTGAAGTACACTAGCCAAGTCAGTCCGTCCCATGGGGTCATTTTCTAAGAAGATTTGTCCCACTTTGTCTGAGATAACGTTATCGTAGCGTTTAAAGCGACTGGAAAAAAGGTAAACGGTTATACCATCGGGGTCAAACTGTTCACATTTTCGGGCGAGGGCGAGAGTTGATTCTTGGGCGGTATACCAACGGGTTTGCCCACCGGGTTGGTCAGGCGTTGACATGCTGCCACTTTTATCGATGATTAGGGTGTAGTCGCGGTTTTCCATAATTGAATCTGCCATAACACTGATTTCGCGGATTTATATAGAGAGATTGGGGTGGAGATTTGGGATTTTGGTCACACTGATTTCACGGATTTATGAGAGCGATCGGGCTGGGGATGTCCGAGGGTAGTAGCACTGATTACACGCTCGGTTTTGGTACTCAAGGGCGGGTGTATGTCAACGCAAGTAGGTTGGGTTGAGGAACAAAACCCAACGAGAGCAGGTGAGCTTGAACATCTTGTACAAACCTGATCTGCTCCCCTCAACTGTTGATTACTTTTTAGTCTACCTCTATGCGTACCTGAGGTCATACACCTTTTGGTTGAATGTCACCAACTTAAGGGTGGTGGGCATTGCCCACCCTACGGTATATCCTGACTTTTCACGAGAAGTATAGAAACCTGAGCCGGGGCGGGCGCGAGTCACTTATGGGTGCAACCGAAAAGATAGTAGTGAAACCCGCCCCTACAGGATGCTGCTAGCGAATTTAACATTTTGCCCTGGAATGACCGAAATACGTTAGAGCCGCTAACGATTTTATTGGCTTTGAGCGTTCTTTTATCACATTCGCAAGCATTGTCCTACAGGTTACAGGATTAGGATTATTTCCATCCTGCCCGATCCATTAATTTCACGGCTTCTGGGTTCTTTTCTCCATAACTGACGACATCTAACTCTGATTCTTTGAAGTCGCCAAAGTCAGCCACAACGGGATTGGGTTCCATATCTGTTACGACAGGATACTCATTCGCTTGATTGGCAAAGATTTCCTGGGCTTCGGGTGTCACCAGGTACTCTAGAAACTTAACGGCATTCTCTTGGTTCGGTGCATTGGTAACTACACCACCACCACTGATGTTGATATGAGTCCCATCGGCGGTTTGATTAGGGAAGAACACGTCTACTTTTTCCGCTACGTCTTGATCTTCGGCTGCATCGGATTTTTTGAGACGGGCTAAATAGTAATGGTTAACGATCGCAACATCACATTGACCGGCGGCTACGGCTTTAATTTGCGCCGTGTCATTTCCTTCGGGGGGACGGGCAAAGTTATCCACTAAGCCTTTGACCCAGTTTTCTGTCTCTTCCATCCCTTTGCCTTCGATTTTAGAGGCGACTAAGGATTGGTTGTAGATATTTTCGGAACTGCGGATGCACACTCGTCCTTTCCATTCGGGTTCGGCTAAGGCTTCATAAGTGGAGAGTTCCTCTGGCTGAACGTTCTCTTTGTTATAGACAATGATTCGCGCCCGTTTGGATAACCCAAACCATTCTCCTTGGGGATCACGGAGATTGGCGGGAACGGCTGATTCTAAGGTTTCTGAGGAAATGGGTTGTAACAAGCCTTCCTCTTGTGCCCGCCACAGGCGCCCCACGTCAACGGTAATTAATACGTCCGCCGGACTGTTTTCGCCTTCACTCTTGATCCGTTCGATCAACTCATCGGCGTCTCCTTCAATCAGGTTCACCTCGATTCCCGTTTCTTCGGTGAAGTTCTCGTAGAGGGCATCATCGGTGTCATAATGGCGGGCGGAATAGAGGTTAATTTCTCCCGCATCGGCTGTGTTTTCAGCCGCGCCATCTGTACTTGCAGTATCGGCGGGTTCGTTGGGATTTGAACAGCTTGCAACGACTAACAGGGCGAGTCCAGAGCAGAGTCCAATTATACTACGTCTAGTAATTTTCATTAGTGAACCAGTCTTTTTGTGATTTAGGTTGAGTCCCAGTGAGCCGCGACCCTTGATCAGTGACCCGTTGCTATTGCCAGGGGTTCACTCAGGGTTACGATGCTGCACTGGAGTAGACAGATGATTATTGTACCTGTTAATGCAATTAATTCTTAATTGAGTTCTAATTAGAGGCTGTTGAATAAGTATTGTGGTGGGGAGAGGCAACTCTTAACACTGATAGGGAGGATAATCTGTTGGCAGACGATCGCGCTTATTGGTTAGCTTGGTCACAAGTCCCGCGTGTGGGACCGGTGTTACTGCGACGCCTACAGCAGCATTTTGACACATTAGCAGAGGCTTGGGCGTCTCCAGCCAGGGAGTTGGGTCAAGTGGAAGGGTTTGGGCGGCAATTAGTTCAGGCTGTGGAGAAGACGCGATCGCACCTCAATCCCCAACAGTTTCTGGAACAACACTGTATCAAAAATCCCTATTTCTGGACACCCACTGATCCCGACTACCCCCGCTTATTACTAGAGATTCCCAGTCCGCCGCCCGTATTGTACTATCGCGGACAAGTGGATCAGCAGGAAAATCAGGGGATGAAGCCGATGGTTGCGATCGTCGGAACTCGTGAACCGACGGATTATGGCAAGCGTTGGACGAGAAAAATTAGTGCAGCGCTGGCAAAAAAGGGCTTTACTATCGTATCTGGAATGGCAGCCGGGATTGATACCGAAGCCCACAAGGGATGTTTAGAGGCGGGTGGGAGAACGGTAGCGGTTTTTGGCACAGGAATTGATGTGATTTATCCACCCCGGAATAAATTACTGTATGAAACTATTTTAGACCGGGGATTAGTATTAAGTGAATATCCCGCCGGAACCAAGCCGAATCGTCCCCACTTTCCCCAACGCAATCGCATTATTGCCGGGTTGAGTCGGGCGGTTTTAGTGATGGAAGCGCCAACAAAATCAGGGGCGTTGATTACGGCGTATCAAGCCAATGAGTTTTGTCGGGATGTCTATGCGTTACCGGGTTCCTTGGATAATCCTAATGCGGTGGGATGTTTGGGATTATTGAATCGGGGAGCAAGTGTGATTTTGAGTGAAGGGCATTTGTTAGAGATGTTGGGAGCGATACCGGAATTGGATAGCGGGAAACAGTTATCTTTATTTGAGCCAGAACCTGTTAAAGCGACGCCGAAGTTAGCGCCAGAGTTGGCAAAGGTGTTTCAGGTTTTAGGGATTGAACCGACGCCTTTGGATGTGATTGTTCAGGAAACGGGGATGACAGTAGCGGAGATTTCCGGTGTTTTGTTGCAGTTGGAATTAGAGGGGTTAGTGTCGCAGTTGCCGGGGATGTTATATCGGCGAAATTGATAAATTATTTTATCGTAGGGGCGCACAGACGTGCGCCCGGTTTTAGGGCTGTGTACCTGCACGTTTTTATTATTTCCCCCTCATCCCCTAACCCCTTCTCCCACCCAGGGGAGAAGGGGAACCGGACTCTCTTGCTCCCCTCTTGCTCCCCTCTTGCTCCCCTCTCCCAAGCTTGGGAGAGGGGCTGGGGGTGAGGGCTGGGAATGCCTGCGGTGAGGCTCTGCCTCCCCTGATAGTTTCGGTTTGACTGAGCTAAATTATCGGGTATGTTAGCGTTCGCGTAGCGTTCTCAAAGGGTAGCGTAACGCACCATGACTGTTGTAGTAAACGATGGGAACGTTTATGGCGAAGACAGCGCAACTACAAACCTCTAAATTGCCTTAAAGACTATCTGGATCAATATTCAACTCCCGCAATTTTGCCGCTAACCGTTCAGCGCGTTGCGCTTCTTGTTCTCGCTGTTGTTCTAATTCTAAATAGGACAAAAACCGTTGCCCATCTGGTCGATATAATTCTAACCCTGTTTCTGTTAATTCAAACCGCACCGTTAAGCGAGGACTGACCCAGCCGGACATGGGTTCAATGACTTCTAATAGTCCCTCTATTCTTTGCCACCCTCTCAAGTTTTTATTGTCTGGATCATAGAGGTAATATTCTTCCACACCATAACGGTTATAAAATGCCAGTTTTTTATCCATTTTGGTCTGGCTGTCATGATAGGAACGGATTTCAAAGACAACCTGCGGCGGGATATTATTTTCGCGCCATTGTAGGTAGGAACGGCGATCGCGTTTCGGTACGCCAAACACAACCATAACATCGGGCGCTTGGGAGATGGTGTTATTGCCTTCAACTGGATACCAAAGTAAATCTCCGGCTACAAATACATTGGGGTCATCTTTAAATAAAGCATCACAGCCGCCTTGGATTTTGGTAATCCATTGATATTGAAGGGTGCTGTCTGCCATGGGTTTACCATCACTAGAGGGATAAATGATTTCTTCTTTGGCGAGTGTCATAGTCTTAAAACCTAAGTAGAATTTACTTAGTTATATGTTGTTGTGTTGTCGTTGAGGGATATTGATTAAATTGTATCAAAATTTGCATCTCTAATAAGATTATCCTGTAGGGGCGACCCGCTTGCATAAATTGACAACTCCAGAAACAGGGCGGGTTTACATAAGTTACCAGTTTTGAAGATCATGTTATCGGTAAAACCCGCCCCTACAGACGATCGGGTCGCCCTTTGTTTTCAGGGGAATTATAAACATCTGAGTCGGGGCGGGTTTAGTCACATCTGGGTGCAACCAAAAAGATAGTTGTGAAACCCGCCCCTACACATTTAACACGAATGTCGCTGAATTAAGTTCGTAGTAGGCACGAAGCGTGCCAGAAGCGCTAAAGCGCTGACTACAAACTCTAAAGTCAGTGCCTTTTCACTTAACACTAACGTTGTTTAGATTGGATTCTGTAAATAAAATTTATGGCTAATATTATAGCATATTTAAGTATTTTAATTCTCTAATTGTGCCAATTTATTCTGAGCAAAATTCCTAACTTGCTCATCAGGATCATTTTCGGCTCTGTCGCACAGCAAGGGTAGAGTCTGGGGATGGTTAGGATATTGTTTGATAATGATATGAAGTGCTAATTGCCGAGGATTGTTTTGCCAGTCCTTCTCTCGCACAAAGGGATCATTCAGAGCGCGAGCGCGTAATAATTCAAATAGCCATGGCTCATCTTTCCAGCCTTTGGCTAATTCTTCCACTGCTGCAAGTCGCACACGCCAATCGTCATCAGATTGGGCTTTTTGTTTGAGAATCGGTAAGGTGTCTGGGTCATTTTTCCAGCCTCTGGCTAATTCTTTCTAATGCCAAATATTGCAATAAGGTAGACTTACCTGAACCCGGATCACCGAGAATCACCAGATAGGGATAGTTATCTTTATCTTGAATAATTTCTCTGATAGAACAAATCGGCTGTTGAGAATAAACCTGTTTATAGTCGGTTAACTCTTCGATGGATATATCTGTATCAAGTTGATTACTCTCTCGCAGTCGCCATTGATGTTCTTTGGGGAGTTCATAGACTTGGGGTAATACCTGATGAACTTGTCGCACATTTTGGGGAATGAAGAGTCGCCAGAGTTTCAGTTGGTTATAGGCGCAGCCTGTTGTGTCTAAACTGGATAGATTTAAGTTGCTGTAGCGTTCCCGTAATCCCTCTTGATATTTGGGTAAATTAAAATCCGGAGGAATTCCAGCAATTTCTCGAACTTTTTCTTCTATGGATTCCTGAATCTCTAATTCTAACAGTTCCTTTAATTTTGGCGAATTTCGGACAAGGCGTTTCACTTCCTTGACATATTTCTTGGCAATCCCATCCCAGTTAAACCCAGTCGGCATATTGGGTGAATAGCGCTGTACCCAAATGGTTCTTAGTTGATTGGCGTCAATTCCTCGGCAATCTTTTTCAAAGGCTTTTCCCAATAGCGGTTTTACCTCGTCATCTCGGATAAACCGCCCGATTTCGACTTGATAGGTGTCGCGGATTTCTGCTCCCGTTAACTCACATTCAAATAGTTCATCTTCGATTAGTTTCAAGAATTGGGCTAAAGCTTCCAGTAAGGATTTCTTGAGGACATCCGGTGAGGCTAATAGTACCCCCTTGCTGAGGCAGTCTTTGAAAAAATCGTTAACGTATTCTTCCAGCTTTTCCTGCTGTAATTTCAGCCAAATCTGCTTGAGTTCTAAGTTTTTAACGATTAAAGCGCCGACACTACTCAAAGCTGTCCCCGGTTCCACCATGATGCAATTCCTACAGGAAACTCATTTTTACCATTTTAGGCAAGAATACTTTTGTCGGTTGGGTTGAGGTAAGTAGGCTGAGACTTCTCGTACTCGCCTAGGAGAACTTGAAGGGTAGAGTAACCTAACTTTAATGGTACTGAAAATTTGCATTTTTGGCTCGCCGAAACTCTTGATATAGCGTAGGGTGGGCATTGCCCACCAACATACCAGTCAGTGCCATTCAACCTAACTTCAGTATCAGAAGGCACTCAGGTTGGGGGTATCTGATTGTCCCTTGTTAACGGGCGGGTAATTTCCGCTGCGCTGCACAGGGGTTAGCCTGTTGGGTAACAAGCGTCAACCCAACCTACTGGCTACTGGCGTGGCTTGAGGTGTAAGTGGGGTGTAGTGACGTGGCTCACTTTATTTGATGAATTAATCTTACGCCCGGAAAACCTATAAAATCAGGGGCTCGCATCCCCTACTACGAACATAGACTTTATCCTGATACTATTTCTCGTAATACATTATCCATAAATGTATGACAAATGTATGTCATTCTTGTCTGACGATTCGCTGAATAAGTCAGGGTTTCATATAGAGCTTGGTTGGCTTAAAGATAAAATTTTAATTCTGCAAATAGAAAACTAATTAACTTGAATACTGTTTTTTATTTATTGCCCATAAATTATAAACAATTGATAAATTTGTTGCCGAAAATACATCCAGTGCAATAGCATAGGAATGATGTCGAAAACAGTCTGATCGGATAAAAAAGCTGGGTGTCTCTAGTGGTCTGGGTTAAACGCTCCTATAGAATGTATATCAATCAAAGCCAATAGCTCGTCAGGTTATTTGGCTTCAATCTTGCTCAAACCCAGCATTTGTGTACAGGCTGACTTTCTATTCTCAATTCAGCCAAAAACGATGATAGGCTCTCGTCCTACAGATTGGCTAAACCAGGGTTATCTCTAAATTATGTTGAACGAGCAAACTTAAATTCAACTGAACTAAACAGCAAGTATCCTGCGATGACCTACACCTTGACAGACTTACGATTTTGCAGCATACGTTTGGCTTATCCTTTAGGAAAAATGCCCTGAGTGAATTTATCGGTAAAGATGTAACCAATTTCATCCCTGTGCTAAGAGTATTCGGGTAAAAACCCATCCCCCCTAATCTGGCAAAACAGAAGACTAGGGGAGCTCCAAGGAAATGAATGGACTGTATTTTTTCGCCTCCCGTCTCCGGAAGGGAGATGGATTTGTTCAACGGAATCTAGAGTGGTAGGTAACCAGCCATGTTGAGGACTTTTCTCAAAAATTTATCCAACCAGAAAAAACTTCAGAATCAAATCTTATTGCTGCTGTTTTTTAGCAGTCTTATTCCCGTCTCAATTGTGGGACTTTATGGGATATTTTCGTCCTCGACTGCCTTATCCGAAGTCTCGGAAACTAAACTTGAGGACAGGGTTACTGATGATGCCGAAAATATTGATGCTGTCTTAGATGGGATTAATGAGGATGTCTTGTTTCTGAGCAAAATCCCCGCTATTCAAGGGATTATCCGATCGCAAGACGGTGGCGGAACGGATTCCGAAAGTAATCAGTCGGCTGATGTTTGGGTAAACCAAGCCCAGACCATTTTTGAGAGTCTAATGCAGGCGAAGTCTCAATATATGCAGCTGCGATTTCTTGACGAAAATGGTCAGGAAGTGGTCAGGGTTGATTCCGATGGAACAACAACGACAGTTATCCCCAAATCTGAGTTGCAAAATAAAGGCGATCGCGACTATTTTGTGGAAACGATGAAACTGGATCCAGGTGAGGTTTATGTCTCCCCGGTTAACTTAAATCAAGAACAAGGAAAAATTGAAACCCCGTTTAAACCAGTAATTCGCTACGCCACACCTGTTGCTGATGCAGCCGGTACAAAACAGGGAATTGTGATTGCCAATGTTTTTGCTAACAAGTTTCTCATATATATCGAGGATGCCAATTTAAGCAAGGGCGAAACCGCCTTACTGGTTAATGCAGAGGGCTACTATCTCTCTCATCCCAACGATGAGAAAGAATGGGGATTTGATCTGGATAATGACGAAACCTTGGCAAAGGATTATTCTGACCAAATCGTTGAACAAATTCTGCAAGGTAAACAGGGATTAATTGGTACAGGAAGCAATGAGCTAATCAGCTACGCCACCGTTGATCCAGATCCCAATCAACCTGGCTTTTTAGTGGCTATCCGTACTGTTCCCAAAAGCACAGTTTTTGCGTCTGTGACGGCTTTTAAAGTGGTAGCGACGCTGATTATTTTAATCTCCCTCGCCGCTGTGTTACCCGTGGGCGTTTTCCGAACTCGTCAACTGGCAGATTTAGTTAAACAAATTGTGACTCGTATCTCCACCGCTAGCCAAGAAATCTTTTCCACCTTAGAAGAACAAGAACGGGTGGCGAGTCAGCAAGCGGCTTCGGTGAATGAAACCACTACCACCATGGATGAGTTAGAAGCCTCCTCCCGACAATCTGCTGAACAAGCCAAGGCTGCTGTAGCCGCCGCCCAGAAAGCACTGGATCTGACGAAAGGGGGAACCCAAGCGGTTGGTGAAACCCTGGAAGGGATGTACACTCTGGAAAATAAAGTTGGCGCGATCGCACAACAGATTGTTCGTCTTTCTGAACAGGCAAATCAAATTGGTAGTATTTCCCAGTTGGTGTCTGAATTAGCCAACAAAACCAATATGTTAGCCCTCAATTCCTCCGTAGAAGCGGTGCGTGCGGGAGAACATGGGAAAGGCTTCTCTGTGGTTGCCAATGAAATTCGCAAATTAGCCGATCAAAGTCAACAATCGGCTGACAAAATTGGCATACTGGTGTCCGAAATTCAAAGCGCGATTAACTCAACTGTAATGGTGACAGATGAAGGAACCAAAACCGTGGCATCCGGTGTGCAAATTGCCCAAAAAACTAATGAAGCGTTCACCGGTGTAGCCGATGCGGTGGACAAAGTAGTGCTAAACAACCAACAAATATCGCTGAACTTAAAACAGCAAGTCGATGCGATTCAACAAGTCGTTGAAGCGATGGAAACCATTAATAAGGGGGCAAAAGAAACCGCCACAGGAATTAATCAAACCAAGATCGGGACTCAGCAACTGAACGAAACCTCTCTGGAATTGCAAGAGATGGTTTAACTGAGCCGGGGTGATGTAGAGACGCGCCATGGCGCGTCTAGGGATCTTGTAGAGACGTTCCGGTGGAACGTCTGGAAGCTAGAGCAAATTGTGTAGGGGCGGGTTTCACTACTATCTTTTCGGTTACACCCAGATGTAAATAAACCCGCCCCGACTTGACAAATAACTAATGACAAATGACAAATGACGAATGACAAATGACGAATGACAAAGGACAAATGACAAATGACTAATCATGATCATAGAAGACGAAGAACTGCGAAATCTGTATAAAACGGCGGGTGAAGAACGGCTAAAGAAACTCACTGTCGGTTTGCACCATCTACAAAAAAATCCAGAGCATGAAACAACCTTAGAACAGTTGCTGCGAGATGTTCACAGCTTAAAAGGAGACTCTAAAAGTTTAGGCGTTAAAACTGTCGAAACCATTGCCGATCGCATAGAATGGACTCTGGGACGGATTAAACGCCAAAAGCTGGTTTTTTCGCCGTCAGTGAGCCAATGTCTTGATCATGGATTAGATGCAATTCGTCTTTTAATTGCGGAAGCAATAACAGGTAAACCAAGCGGCGTTAATTTAACTGAAATACTGGATCATTTTCAACAACTCGCTAGTGAACCAGCAGAGAACGCCGCAGGTAGAGAGATTCCATCAGAACCTCTAGAGAGAGAGGATATGAGCGCTGAATCATCTGAATTAGCCGAAAGCTATATCGACGATGATGAACTCCGAGAAGTTTATCAACTGGCTAGTCGTGAACGATTACAAACCCTAGAAGCTGGGTTGCGTCATTTGACAGAAAATCCAGACGATGAAGCTATCTGGGAACAGTTGCGCCGGGAAGCCCATAGTATTAAAGGCGATTCTCGTAGCGTTGGGGTGGAAACCGTGGAAATTTTGGCTCATCCCCTAGAGGAAATTATCGAGAACCTTAAATCCCAACCCACGGCGTTTACCCCAGATGTTAGCCAAACCTTACATCAAGGAGTAGAGGCAATTAGTAAATTAGTCCAGGAAGCCGTAACCGGTCAACCCAGTGCGGTGGATACCACTCAGGTACTAGAACAATTTATGCTAGTGCTGGAAAATTGCCAACAATCGGCTGTGGCGTCGCCAATTCAAGAGGAACCCGGGCTTGTCGGGGCGGGTTTTACCGATACCCTTGAGCCGACAACCGATAACGGAACCAAACCCACCCCGCCTCAACCGTCTCCCCCATCCCAACTCGCCGAAAGCTATATCGATGATGATGAATTACGAGAGGTGTATCAACTCACCAGTGGTGAACGATTGCACAGCCTGGAAACGGGGTTAAATGATTTAGCCCAAAATCCAGACAACGACGCAATCTGGGAAGAGTTACGCCGAGAAGTTCATAGTCTTAAAGGCGATTCTCGCAGCGTTGGGGTGGAAACCGTGGAAATTCTGGCTCATCCCCTAGAAGAAATTATCGAGAACCTTAAATCCCAACCCACAGCGTTTACCCCAGATATTAGCCAAACCTTACATCAAGGAGTAGAGGCAATTAGCAAATTAGTCCAAGAAGCGATAACCGGTCAACCCAGTGCGGTGGATACCACTGAGGTGCTGGAACAATTTATGCTGGTGCTGGAAGATTGCCAACAATCGGCTGTGGCGTCTCCAATTCAAGCCGAACCAGGGCTTGTCGGAGCGGGTTTTACCAATACCCTTGAGCCGACAACCGATAACGGAACCAAACCCACCTCGCCTCAACCGTCTCCCCCACCCCAACTCGCCGACAGTTATATCGACGATGATGAATTGCGAGAGGTGTATCAACTCGCCAGTGGCGAACGGTTGCAGATTTTAGAAGCCGGGTTACTGCATTTAGAAAAATATCCCGATGATCAGGCGACTTTAGATCAATTATTGCGGGAAGCCCATAGTCTCAAAGGCGATTCTCGTAGCGTTGGCGTCGAATCGGTGGAAACCCTCGTCCATCATATTGAAGAAATTCTCGATCGGATCAAACATCGACAACTTGGTTTTACGGTCAAAGTCAGTGAAAGCCTCTATGATGCATTAGAAGCCATCCGTCGCTTAGTCAATGAAGCGGTAACGGGTCAACTTCAGGGTGTGGATACAGTGCAAGTGCTGCACCAATTAATCGACGCCATTGAAGCATCAGCCCAATCTCCCCCGGTGATACCTGTCTCCAAATCGGCGACACCCTTATCATCTAATCCCGTCTCTCGTCGGGATTCGGTAACGATTGTGGGGTTACCTGATGTCCAATCTTCACCCTCGCCACCTCCCCTCAGCGCCACGTTTATTGACGATGAGGAAATGCGGGATGTTTATAAACTCGCCAGCCTTGAACGCTTACAGAAGCTAGAAACCGGGTTACTGCAATTAGAAAAGCAGCCGGATGACTCAACCACATTAGACGAATTATTGCGAGAAGCCCATAGTTTAAAAGGAGACTCCAGAAGCGTCGGCGTTGAACCCGTGGAAGCCTTAATCCACCACGTTGAAGAGATTTTGGGTGGGATTAAACTCCAGCCAACTATTCTAACTCCAGAAATTAGCGATCGCTTGTATCGAGGATTGGATGCGATGGGTAAACTGGTACAGGAAGCGGTGACGGGTCAATATCAGGGTGTGAATACTACGGCGGTTCTCAACCAATTACTGGAAGTGTCTCTTCCTAACTTACCGAATGCGGTACCGACTCCCGCCCCACCTCCAGCACCCAAAACCCCAACCCTAAGTGACACCTACCGGATTGATACGATTCGGGTTCCTACTCGTGATTTAGATGCGTTAATGGTGCAAGCGGAAGAATTAAATGTGACAAAACTTCGCATCGCTTACGCCGCGTCAGAAATTGAGGAAATGGTGACACTTTGGCAAGACTGGAAAGCCTTTTATCGTCAATCCGGTGAGGCGACAGCTACGGAAGTTAACCCATTTCAAGAACTCTTAGATCAAAAGATTAACGCCTTACGCACCGCCACTCAGGAAAATACCTCCAACCTGGATTTAATTGCAGAGGATTTACGGGAGAGAATTCAAACCCTACGCCAGTTACCGCTGTCTACTATCTTCCAGTTATTTCCCCGTATGGTGCGGGATTTAGCCCGCAAACAGTCGAAACAGGTAGAGTTAATCATTGAAGGGGGAGATACGACGGCGGATAAAACTATTCTAGAAGATATTAAAGATTCTTTAACCCATCTGATTCGTAACGCGATCGATCATGGGATTGAGACACCCGAAGAACGGCAGAAATTAGGCAAACCCCCAGGGGCAAAAATTTGGCTCCGGGGTAATTTAATTGGGAATACGATTATCATTGAAGTCACCGATGATGGGCGGGGGCTGGATATTGAACAAATTAAGCAAACCGCAATTAAACGGAAGCTTTACCAACCCGATGAGTTGGAACGGATGAATCCCAGCCAAATTTATGACCTAATTTTTGCCCCAGGATTCTCCACCCGCAGCTTTATTACTGAAATTTCTGGTCGAGGGATTGGCTTAGATGTAGTCCGGACAAACATTGAACGACTCAAAGGCGCGATCGCGATCGAATCAACTCCCAATCAAGGTAGTACATTCCGCATCCAACTTCGCACCACCTTAGCCACGGTTAATGCCTTATTTATCGAGGTTCAGGGAATTGTTCAAGCCCTCCCGATTGAATTCGTCCAAACCAGTTTACTCCTTTCCCCCGATGAAATAGAAACTATTGATGGGCGGGAGACGTTAAACTGGCAAGGTCAAAGGGTTCCCGTCGCCAATCTTGCCGATGTCTTGGAACTCTCGAACTCTCCCGCCTACGCTCTTATCGCCAAAAAAGAAATACCGCTATCTGACTTGCGATCGTGTATTTTACTCAAGGTTGGTGATGAAGTTTCGGGATTTTTAGTCGATCGACTTTTGGATACCCAAGAAATCCCCCTCAAACCTCAAAGTTCGTTATTAAAGCGGGTCAAAAATATTTTGGGTGCAACGATTCTCCCCACTGGGGACGTTTGTATGATTCTCAATCCGGCTGATTTAGTTAAGTCCGGACAAAAGCAAACTACCGCAACTGTTTCTGTTAAAGCCAATACAGTTATACAAACGAAACCCACGATTCTCTTAGTCGAAGATTCTCTCCCAGTTCGGACTCAAGAACGACGACTTTTAGAAGGGGCGGGATATGAAGTGGTGATTGCGGTTGATGGATTAGATGGCTATACCAAACTTAAAAGCCGTCATTTTGATGCCGTAGTTTCTGATGTAGAAATGCCTCATTTAGACGGGTTATCTTTAACCGCAACGATTCGCCAGCATTCTGAATATCAAGACTTACCAATTATTTTGGTCACCACCTTGGATTCAGAAGCCGATCAACAAAGGGGTGCAGAAGCCGGAGCGGACGCTTACATTATTAAAGGTAAGTTCAACCAAGCGTTTCTATTAGAAACCATCAGCCGATTGGTTTAATTGACTTAAGGTTCGTTTGTTCGTTCGTAAGTAGTCGGCACTTTAGTGCCATCAGCGCTGAAGCGCTTACTACAAACCCTGAGACCATTTCTTTCGTTCGTTCGTAAGTAGTCGGCACTTTAGTGCCACAAGCGCTAAAGCGCTTACTACAAACCCTTAGACTATCAACGACTAACAAATAATAAATGACGATTAAAGTTCTATTAGTTGAAGACTCCAAAATATCCCTAGTCATTCTCAGACGAATTATCAATGAATTCCCTCAACTTGAGGTTGTCGGAGAAGCGCAAAATGGGTTAGAAGCATTGAGCCTAATTCCTCAAGTTAAACCCGATGTAATTTGTACCGACTTACACATGCCACAGATGGATGGGTTAGAATTAACCACTGAAGTCATGAGTCATCATCCCCTACCCATTTTGGTCTTGAGTGTATCAGTACAACAGGAAGATACCCATCATATCTTTGATGTCCTCGAAGCTGGCGCCGTCGAAATTTGTCCCAAGCCTCTAGCTGGCTTAACCACAGAAAACCAAGAATTTAGACGGGAATTAGTTAATAAAATTAGTATCATTTCTGGGGTTAAAGTTTTTAAACGAAAACGCAGATATTCGCTGCCACGCCAAGCCGTTAATCTGAACAATCTGACCACGGCTCCAACCAAATCATACCCGAAGCCTAAAATAATTGCCATTGGCACATCAACGGGCGGACCTCCAGCATTGCAGGAAATTTTTTCCCAACTTCCCGCCAATTTTTCGGTTCCCATACTTTGTGTACAACACATTTGTAATGGATTTTTACAGGGCTTAATCGATTGGTTATCTCAAACCTGTAAACTGCCGATTAAAATTGCTAAATCGGGAAATAAACCGCAACCCGGAATTATTTATTTTCCTCCCGAACAACATCAGCTAAAATTAGATAATCAGGGTAATTTTGTTTGTTCAGATGCCATGCCTTTAGACGGACATTGCCCATCAGCAACGGTCACATTTGAGTCAGTAGCAAAAGTTTATGGCAAGAAAACAACCGCCATATTATTAACCGGAATGGGCAGAGACGGCGCACAAGGAATGTTTACAGTTACCCAAGCGGGGGGTTTAACCATTGCTCAGGATGAAGCCACATCAATCATCTTCGGAATGCCCAAGGAAGCCATTGAATTAGGAGGAGCTAGGGAAGTCTTACCTCTGAACGCGATCGCGCCAATGTTGCTGGAACTTTTACAAAAACAGTCGATTCTACAGTAAACCGATTAGGTAATGAATGTGTCAACACCCAAACAGTTAAGTCCTAAAATAAAACAAGGCTTTATTCGCTTAATTGCTCACCATACAGGTTTAGTTATTCGAGAGCGAGATCAAGCCGCTTTACAAGACAAAATTTTCGCCAGGATGAAGGCAATTAAACTAGCCTTTCCGGAAGATTATTATTTGCTGCTAAATTGTCAAACCAGAGAAGCCGAACAAGAGTGGAACAATTTAGTTGTTTTGCTCACTAATCTGGAAAGTTACTTTTTTCGCGATAAAGAGCAATGTAATTTACTCAAAACTCAAATTTTACCGGAACTGCTCCAGCGCCATCAAGCCGATAAAACCTTACGTCTTTGTAGTGCGGGATGTTCAACGGGAGAGGAACCCTATTCCCTGGCGATTATGCTCAACGAACTGATTCCAGATATTCAGAAATGGAACCTAGTTATTTTTGGCATCGATATTAATCAAGAGGCGCTAGACAAAGCAAAACAAGGAATTTATCGGGCTTGGTCATTAAGAAGTATTGATCCCAAAATCAAACACAACTATTTAAAGCCGATCAAGAATCACTACCACATTGATGACAAAATTAAATCATTAGTGAAATGGCAACAAATCAATTTAGTCAAAGATCCTTTCCCACAAGCTCACTTAGATTTACAAGAGTTTGATTTAATTATTTGTCGAAATGTCTTTATCTACTTTGAATCCTCCGCCATTGCCCAAGTTTTGGATAAGTTTTACCACGCCCTCCAGCCCTTAGGCTATCTGATTACCGGGCATTCTGAACTGTATGGTCAAGTTTTAAAGCAGTTTCAAACCAATGTTTTCCCCGAATCCTTAGTTTATCAACGTCAAACCGAGAGCTTAGTCTATACACCTTTAGGCGATGTCCCTAGTCCGCTAACTTGGGATACTGAAGATGATTACACCTTAACGTTTAATCCGGAAACCCTCGAAAATGACCTAGAAAAAAATACAATCAAAATGCAGCATGTGGCATTGAATCTGCTCAAACAGTTACCGCCCAATACTCCCCTACAAAAATTAGGCAATTTGACGCCATCTGAACTGATTAAACAACTCCAATCCTCTTTAAATAGTATCGATCCAGACTCCCCATGACAGACAACTCCTATTTTAGTTTCGGTTTAAATGATCGGCTGTATGGTATCAGTACAGCTTACGTGGAGGAAGTCTTTCCTCTCCCAGAATTAATATCCATTCCCGAAGCGCCGCGTGAAATGATTGGCGTGGTCAATTTGCGGGGAGAAATGATACCCGTTATCGATTTTAATCAGAGTCTTGGCTTACAATCATCGAACTATCGTTTAACCGACAGTATTATCGTTATAAGACGAGAAAAAACCAAAGTTGGGATGATTGTGAATCAGGTTTGTGAAGTCCTGACGATAGCCCCAGATGAAATTACCACTGAACTTGAGCCGAATCAAACCGTTAGCGAAAATGGCGTCATTGGTGGACTCACCCGCCATGCAGGTGATATCCTTATTTTAAGTGATCCAGAGAATTGGTTAAGCTCAATAGATAGCCACACCTTTAAATTAGTGGAGAACTATCTCAACCAAGAACTTAACCGAAATCAATCGAGTGGAGAATTACTTACCAAACAAGCCGTATTTGTTCCAAATGCGACACCCGAAGAACGAGAGGTTTTCCGAGAACGAGCGAATAGTCTCAAGCTTCCCTTCGAGAGTCAAGACTTAACCAGTGTCAAACCGTTAACGATTATTGTTTTAAATGATCAATTATTCGGGATTGATTTAGGAATCGTGCGGGAGTTTACCGATATCCAACAGGTGACACCGATTCCCTGTTGTCCCCCTCATATTGTGGGAAACATGAATCTGCGCGGGGAAATTGTCACCTTAGTGGATATTCGCCCGGTGTTGAAATTGCCCTTAACCCCGATAACCCGAAGTTCCAAAGCGCTGATTGTGCAGATTGAGGAGATTTTGGCGGGTGTGATTGTTGAAGACGTGCGTGAATCGATGTTCCTGCTGAATCGGCTCCAGATCATCGCCGTGACTCCTGAAATGATTAGCATAAATCCTGACTATTTGCAAGGAAAAGCAGTCTATGGGGAAAAAATGATCAGCATTCTGGATGTACCGAAAATTTTCTTAACTGGTGGCTTAATTGTAGAACAAGTGGTTTGATTGTCATTTGTCATTCGTCATTCGTCATTCGTCATTCGTCATTCGTCATTTGTCATTCGTCATTCGTCATTTGTCATTCGTCATTCGTCTTATGTAAAGTCGGGGCTGGTGTAGGGTGCGTTAGCGAAGCGTAACGCACCATTTCAAACGATAATAGTAAAACCCGCCCCGACACAATCTCCCCCATCTCCCTCAATTCTCAAGACGAACACAGCAGGTTGATCAGAGATTGGGGTATTTCTTCAAAATGCTCTAACAAAAAATCCATGATTGCTAGATGGCGCAAATCAACGGGTTTAGGCGGGTAATATCCTTGACCTCGGTTGAACCAATTCTGTACAGTCCCCAGGGAACGGGAACAGATATGAGACAATTGCTCATACGTGACATCCCATTTGCCATAAAACTGCTTTGGCGTCATCCCTAATTCACAGTAACAATACAGGTCAATAATGTATTTTTCCCGCTGGTTAATGGGGCGGAGATTGTGTCGCCGTCGGGGATAATAGCGTTCAGTTGGACATTGCACAGATAGGGGCGGTATCCCCCGGCGAGAATGGGTGGGATAACGGTAGGAGTTGCCATTCTCTTGATTGGGTTCAACAGTATCAGGTATTTTTTCTAAATCCGCTTCAGCCGCCGTATCCGTGGTTACCCAACCTGCACTGGGAGAATCAGAGGCGAGTTGGATGATGTAATAAACCATCCATTGATGGTGATTGTAGTCATAGAAACGCCCCAGAATTACGCCCCAGTCAGGATTAGCGGTTTTCCACTGAACGCGATCGCCTTCTTTATAGCCAGGGGTGGAGAATGGCAAATGGCGGCTACAGAAATTCTCCCCCAGCTTCCCCTGCTCCCCCAGCTTCCCCTGCTCCCTTATCTCCTCCATCTCCTCACCATGACGCAGGGTATTTAAAGTACCAGCGATGAGTTTACCGTTGAGGCTTTGAATCAATTCTTGGATAAATAGCTGTGCGATCGCATGGACTTCTGCATCGGTTAGGTGCATTTGCAATGCATCGAAGTCAATGTCGCGGTAATGCTTGAGTCGAGAGAGGAGTTGGTTAATGCCAAATTCCGCTAACGCTTGCTGGGCAGTTGTTTCGGGCGTATGGGAATTGTCGAATTGAGGGGGTAACGGTTTCATGGCGTTCTTTTGTTTATGTTGCGATAATATAATTTTATCACAAAATAATGTTATAACAAAAATAACCAAATGAAAACCCCTCTCCCACGCCGGGGAGAGGGGCTGGGGGTGAGGGGGAAATGTTGAGGAGTAGATAGACACAGCTTAAAACCTTGCCAGCATTGGTTTTCTACCTTAAGTTGACACGGATGACTGACGTGCGCCCGATTTAATGGTGAAATTTAAACCCCATTGTAGCTGTGCCGAGCCAGTGGGGTGATACACCTGAACCAGATAGATTAGCCTTATGTGTAGAAATTGTAGGGGCGAAAGCATTGCGCCCAATCATCCTTTTCAGTTGGCTGACTCACAGAATAAATGCTAAGACTAATACGGTAGACTGACAAAAAAACATGGGCAGAAAAATTGTCGGAATGATTAGTAGTTATCGTGGGCTTAATCAAGCGGACTGGCTATGGCAACAAACGCCAAACCCTTGTGGAATCTGGGATAACATTCAAATGCTCTCCCAAGCCTCTGAGCCTGATTTTCTGCTCATGTACCAGTATTCCTTTCCCAAACCTAGTCCCCAACTTCCCTGGTGGCAACGTTTACGCCAAAAAAAGACATCAAAACCCGATGTAGCCTCCCAGTTACGCGGCGTTCCCAAAGAGCGAATCATCTACTTATTACGAGAACCGCCCCTGGAAAAAGTTGTTCAAACTAATCGGGCAAATTATGAAGCCGCGAAAGAGTATTGTGGTTACATTTCAGGTCCCGATGATTTTGCCCCAACCCCTGATTATATGCCCGCGATTTGGTATCACGCTAATTCCTTCCGAGAATTAAATGAAATGATACCACCGGAAAAAATACACGCTTGTAGTTGGATCACCTCTGGAATTGATCGTACTCCTGAACATCGTCAACGTTTAGCCTTCTTGAAGTCACTACAAGATAGTGGATTTGAGTTTGACCTCTACGGGCGCGGATTACCCGACTGGGCACAGGCAAAGGGTAGCCTGAAAAACAAATGGCATGGCATGGCACCGTACTACTATAATCTCGCGATCGAAAACTATGCCGGGAATGATTGGTATGTCAGCGAAAAACTCTGGGATGCTTTACTCGCCTGGTGTTTACCCATTTACTACGGAGGTTCAGCAGCGGATAAATTACTGCCACCGGGAAGCTTTTTGCGACTCCCTAGCTTAGATGAGCAGAGCATCGCTTATATTAAAGAAGTAACCTCAACCCCCGATGCTTGGTATGAAGCCAAGGACGCGATCGCACAAGCCAGACAAATCATCCTACACAAACTCAATCTCCTGAACTGGTTATCTGATTTTGTCGCTAAATTCGATTAAACATCATGGACGGAATTTGTACCCTAGCTAGTGACCCAGTTTACGACCAACTGGTTGCCTTACTCAACAGTATTGAGGCAATTGTTGGGTCACAAATGCCTGTCTGTGTCTATCCCTACAACGACAACACGACAAAAATTGCGGCGGAAATTGCCCGTCGTCCCAACGTTCAACTCTATGATAATCTTGAGTCCATCCAGGGCTGGGATCAGTTTGCTCAATCTGCCTGGGATAGTCATCCCACAGCCCACCAACGTTGGCGTCAACTTGGTAGTAGCGGTTATCATCGATTCGGTACTCATCGGCGTTACTGTGCTTTTGATGCCCCGTTTGAGCGCTTCCTGTATATGGATGCGGATACATTGCTGATGTCACCTGTCGAGTTTATCTTGGCTAAACTTCAGGACAATGACTGTGTGGTTTATGACTTTCAGCACAAAGACTTAACTCATGTCTATAATATTGATTCGCCCCAGCTAACGGAACTCTTCCCTCCCAAAAGACTGAAAACAGAAATCTTTTGTTCGGGTTTTTATGCCTCGAAACAAGGCTTATTTGATCAAGAACGGCGCAACTGGATCATTGGTCAACTCGAAGCAGGAGAGGCTGAAGTTCTTTATCCCATGGCACCGGATCAAACTCTCCTCAACTACATGATGATGCGACCGAATTTATCGATCTATAATTTCGCGTTAGAGTTATCCCAAGCCCAAAGAACAGGATGTTGTGTAACTTCAGCACATTTTCAGGAAAAAGACCATATTCTGTATGATAAAGGCAATCGACTTACTTATATGCACTACATTGGCGTATCTTCCCAATTAATTGCTAAAGTCTGTGCTGGCGAAAATATTGATTTTCCGTATCGAGATTTGTTTTTACATTATCGCTATCTTCACGAACCACAGAAAAAGCCACAATTTACCACTAAACCCAAACCTTACAATCAACCTCCCAGTTTACCTCAGCGACTCTTGAAAAAATTGAAATTATCTTAATCAAACTCCAAAATTATTAATATAACTCAAGCAAATGACCAAAAAACGCGGCATTTATATTACAGCAAATGACAAAGTAATCGAACAGGCGATCGCGCTGCTCAAAAGTATCCGCTTGCATGATCCGGATACGCCGATTTGCTTAATTCCTTATGATGATAATCACCAAACCATTGCTCAAATTTTAAAAGACTCCTATCAGGTAGAACTCTATAAAGACTTAGACTTTATTGAACGTCTTTCCAATCAGTTATACGAAATATTTGGCAAAGGATTTTTTGCTCGCCCAAATCAATTCCGTAAACAAGCTTGTTGGTTTGGTGCATTTGATAAATTTATTTATATTGATACAGATATTGTTGTCTTTAATAAAATAATAGAGACAACCGACTATTTAGATCAGTATGATTTTATTTGTTATGACTATCAACATAGCGGTGGAATCAAAAATGTATTTACGCCAAAAGTTTTAGAAGACGGTGTATTTAGCGAGAATGATATTCAGGATATGTTCAATGGTGGATTTTGGGGAGCCAAGAAAAATACGATATCAGAGGAAACGCTCTATCAAACATTCACCGAATGTGCATCACATCCGGAATACTTTGACTTTTCCCAAAAAACATCAGATCAACCCATCATTAACTATATGATCTTGAAGCAGGTTCCCCAGCGATTTAATATCGTGCGCCGCCCCGGTGGTGCCCCAGGAAGTTGGGCGGGTAGCAAACATTTTCAGGTTCAAGATCATCACCTCATTGATCCGAATGTCAATCAACCGCTAGACTATTTACACTGGGCAGGGATTCGCATCCAGCCAGGTTGCCCCTATTGGGATATCTGGAAATATTATCGCTATCTTGGTGAACATATCCCGGATGATGAATTTTTACAGATCCAGAAACAGCAAAATCTGTGGCAACGGATTCAAAAAAAAATTAGCCGTAATATCATGTCCTGACGATTGCCCATAATTGCCATGTTTTAAAAACAAGGGTTTCAGGGGTTTTTATTCAGGGTATTTGAGTAAAATAATATAGTAATTAGCGTTTAAAGCTAATTACAGTTTAACATATTTAGGGTCGGCTGAATAAGTCGGTTAGACACAACTGATGGATTAAGTAGTTATATACAGACGACAGTAGACATGATCGTTTATTGTTAACAATCCAGCTAATTATAAGCTTTAATAATAAATTAACTCCGAATTCTCTCGTCTTCTTGAGCTTGTACATCTACCTAATCATGATGCAAAAATTTTGAGCGATTTTACCAGATTTCCTTGCACAAAGCCAACTGTCAATACCACTCAAAGCATTTATTGATAAGAGTTTCGGCTTTGTGCAGCAGCCCCTATTTATACCAGCCAATGGGAACAATTTAATCCAGTAAGTTCTTGTAGTTGAAGAATGTCATCCCGGTAAATCTCAATAAGTTTCCGTCTCACTTCCTCTGATAATGGTGGTATAGGCATTTCAGTCTTTTGGGCAACGAAGCGTTTGATCTGTGGGAATACCGGCTTAAGGAAAAACTTCAAATAAGTTTTAATGTTACTGTTAGCGCGAATAACTTCCACAACATTCAAAATGATTCCTTGACGACTGAGTTTACTCTTGTGATAACGACGATTGGCACTCAGCTCAAAATTGGGGTTTACACCAATAAACATTAAAATTTCTTTAAAAAAATCATCTTTTTTAGTTGCCAAATCATCATAAATCATTAATTGAATTTGTTCTCTATCAAATAACTCAAAATAGGTTTTAAGATATTTATAGTAGTATCCGGGTTGCAAAAACTCTTTTGATTCTAAAATATTTAACTGAATGCTTTCTATATTGTCTTTTGTTATGATTTCCTCATTGAAAAGAGCGTGGGAGTAAGCCCTTTCAACAGGATTACGAAGTACCGCAATAAGCTTAGCGTTGGGGAATAAGCGCTTAATTCTTGCCGGAATTCCTTCTCCATGAAGATACACGCTAGAAACTTCGCCTAACGCAATTTCGCTGCGGGCATTTTCGTATTGAGCGAGATATTCACCTGCATCATCAAGGGAACTGATATGACGTTTTGCTAAAAGATCCGTACCCTTGTTTGGAATTAAATACACCTCTGGATGCTGTTGCAGGTAGTAATGGAGAGATGTTGTGGCAGCTTTATGGGCTCCTATGACTAGAAAGGTTGGATGTTTTGTTGTAGGTTTTATCATATTTAAACAAGATGTTAGACTAGTGAAATTTAGTTAATTTGCGGATATTTCCTAACTTGATATTTATTACTTATTAATTCATAATGTTTTTCTGACTGATGAATATAGTTTTCTAATGAAATATCTGGGCTGGCGTAATCGCTTGACTAAAAGCCTTAGTTTATAACTATTATTTGCCAATGATGTCCGGTATTTAAAGTTTAAATTATTGATGTCATAAAGTTTCGCTAAATCACTCAAATAAATGTTGACTTCAGTTTTATCTGGCTGATTATCGAAGATAGCTAAGTTATTTGCAACAACCTGACTTTTAGGGGAATTAAAAGATTTATCGAATACATCCTGATTAAATAATAATGTTATTTCGTCATAGGGAGAAAAGGTCATGTAATTTAAAATTTTTTGAGTGCTAGCTTGTTTACTACTACGAACCCCCTTAACTTGAATTTTTGTAAGACATAGCTGTTTAAAAGGGAAAAGCTTGTAACAAGCCCATTGGGAATACCACATTGATCTCCTTGCCCCATGATAAGGCACTGGAAACATCACATCAGCAAAGCTTTTTGAAAAAATCTGAACTTGCTGATCGTAACCGGAAATGGGAAAAGCCTTCTTAGCCAGAGCTACTTCCCTGTTAAGATGTCCTTTAAAGCCCCAGCTTTCCCAATTGAAAAAAGTACCAGTAAGTGGTTTATATTCAATCAGTAATTCTTTTATTGTTGACGCGATATCTTCAACATCAGAATTAAAAACAATATCGTCATCTATAAATATATAATAATCATAATTCTTGGGAACACATTCGTATAGGAAGCTGCGCCCTTCACTCCACGTTATATTCTTTCGGGTGATAAAAGCATAAGGGTCATTTTCGGTTCTCCAATTTAATCTATAAAAATCACTAAATTCAGTTGTAAATAAATTTTTCTTTTCGATGGTGATTTGTTCGTTGCACAAACCACCTTGCTCCAAAATACAAAAATTTTTCATCACAAGTCAGTTATTAGGGTTTATCATAGAGTCTATTGGTTGAATTTAATTAATCTATATAACCATCAAGCTAGTGATTAGCACTAAGCCCTAGTCATGTTTTAATCTGCCAAGCTGCCTGAAAGAACTCTCGTTCAAACAGCATAGCATAGCGATAGCTGGATTTGACGGTGGCTGAGAGTGAGGCGTAATCCGTCAACCTCTCTAGTTGCTGCGCTAACTGCTCAAACTCTGGATTACTATACGTGCGAATCCAATCCGTATAGGTGTGTTCGGGAATACCATCTTTAGCTAATTCTTGACCCAAAAACGCATACAAGCGCATGCAGGGTGTCATTGCTACTGTAATTAAACCAATCTCACGTCCCCAAGCCGTTGCCAACAAGAAGTCAGTATAACGCCGCGTCGCTACGGCGGGTTCAATCTGGTGTAAGTTGACTCCCCAGGCTGTGGCATAATTCTGATGCAGGCGTAATTCTTCGAGAACGCCGCTAGCGAGATTATGAAACGTGTTAAATCCATCCCAGTCGGAACATTTAGCTTATCCGGCGATAGGTTCCCCACGCTCTAATCTTCGATTGAGCGTGGGATGAATCGCCAGTTTATTAGCTGACAACAAGCAAGTTGTAAGCTAATATTAAGGGTAAATTGTTTTTGTATTTCATTGACAAAGCTGTAAAAGCTGGTAAATTGACAGCAAAAACTAAATTCCATAACTACGCATCTTGACCAACATAGTAAGCAAATAGTAAGCAAATTAGTAAGCAAATTAGTAAGCAAATTTCCGGCGCTCAAGTGTTCCTGTGGCGATACCTTGGACAAAAGGGTGTGCGAGGCACTCCTGTGCCAAGTCTTGGTTAGATTGCCATAAATCGCTGCTAAGTGTCATAGCGCTTGTTTATTGCCATGGACTCAAATTTTGTTCGGGAAAAGTTGGCAGTTGTAAGACTGAAGGGATCGGTGTTTTGTCAAATCCACCGTCTACCGATAGATACACTGAGAATGTAACCGCGATCGCTAGCAGTAGTCTTTCTAGCATAACCCACTCCTCTGATTGTCGCTCTTTTGACCTGTCAACTGCCAGTATCTTCTCACTATCTGTGATTTCAATTAAGGAGCTGGTGATGCAAACCGTTAATTTTTTGTGATGATAGTCTAAGCTTTAGGTGATAGGAGTCATAGATTCTAGAGCGTCGGGTTTAGTTCTCACAGTTAGCCATCATCAAAAAGTCAAACGTCATGCCATGAGATTTAAAGTCTTTCCCCCTCTCATCCTGTTTGCCTCTCTCTGGCTACACCCCTCAGCACCAGCCTTCAATCCAGCACACCTAGAACAATTGCGACAAACAGGTAGCTGTGTTGAGTGTGATTTGAGTGGAGTACAATTGCCGGATGCTCTCTTGAGCAATACGAATTTGAAGGGGGCTAATCTGGCTGGTGCTAATCTTATCCGCGCCGATTTAAGACGTGCCAATCTTGAGTATGCAAACCTGAGTGGTGCGAGTCTGGTTTCTGCGAATCTTACGGATGCGAAGTTAACTGGAGCTAATCTGATTGTGGCTGCATTAATCGGTGCGAATCTAACTCGTGCGAATCTGGCTGGCGCTGGATTAAGTCTGGCTAAACTAGCGAATACTAACCTAGTTGGTGCCAATTTAAGCCTTGCTGAACTAAGGGCGGCGGATTTAAGTAATGCGAATTTGAGGGGGGCTGATTTGAGTGGTGCTGACTTGAGAGAGGCAGACTTGGATAATACTATCCTCAATAACGCTAAACTTAGCTACGCTATTATGCCTGATGGCACTTTATTACCTTAATTTATGAATTGTTAATTGTTAATTGTTGATTGTTCCCTATTCATCTTTCAAATGTTTAATTATTTATCAAATTTACGACGTTTTCTGTATAGTGGGATCATTGTCCTTGGTGTCTGGTCTTATAGCTTGGCTGCTAACGCCTCAGAATCCGTCGTCTTAAAATATCGTTTTCTGCGAGAGACGATATCGGTTTCCGAACTCTCGACATTTGCCCAAACAGGTGAGTTATCACGTTCTCTACAAGCGTATCTGGATTTGGCTGGGAAGCAACCCGAGGAATTGCGGACGACTTTAACCCAACCCATTTCAGTTAATGGGATTATGCTTTCTCGGATTCTCAATACTCCTGTGGGAGAAGTAATGCTTGATCAAGTGAGTGAGGTGATTCATACTCCGACTAACCGGGCAAATCGCCAGTCGTTGCGATCTGCCTTAGTGATCTCGGCGCTCAATGATAATCAAATCACCCTGATCGAAATCCTGGAAAACTACCCAACCGCCGATGTTCATGTTGAAGGCAATCGCTTAGCGGAAATCGTGCAACAGATTACCCGCCTGAGTGAGGGTATGCCTCAGATTTTTTAATAAGCCAGAGTCTCTAGGGTATCCCGCAAATATCGACGCACCCGATGCTCCAAGCTGCGATCCTGAAGGTGATGGGCGGCGGGATGCTCCATCTGCCAGCGTTGAAATCCAGAACTGGCTGCGATCGCTTCTTTGAGATTGTCCCAAACTGGACTATCTGTGGAAATTTGGTTGGATTCGGATACAGTTGTGCTTTTCATAAACCTTTATCGTGAGCTAAACAGAATGAGTTCGTAGCAATTCTTAACTGTTATTTTTATTTTTTAACCTTATTCTCAGAATAACGGAGCTGGGTTGTTTAAATTGTTACATTTGCAACAACTGATTGCCAACCTACCCAAATTTTTGGGTAAGTCATGATTTTCAATCCACTTGTTCAGGGGACGATTCAGCAGAGGAAGACTCTGGGGCGATCGCAGGTAAAATTTGTTTGACCCGAAACCCTGGTACTGTAAAGTTTTCCGGTATTTTTTCCACTGGATAAGGTTGAGTTGCTGCCCACTCCGCCTCGCTCGTGAATAGAACTTGAACCACACTCAAAGGCACTTGCAAAAATAAGTGGCTTGCCAGAAACCCAACTCCTGCCAAAGCCAATCCAGCGATGTGCCATTGAACTGTCCAGGGAACGACCCCTGCAGCTAAAGGAGCGATGCTATAAATTTGCCACAGTACCCATACCATAAAACCTGCTGCCATAGTCGTTAGCAGCGGGTTGGTTTTCCGGTTAAATAAGCTCAACAGTCGTCGCTGGGATTCCGTGAGGCGATCAGGTGTCAAAGCAACGATGAGCAGGCTAAAAATGTCAAAAGGGCGGGTCAATTGCATCCACAACACTGGTGCAATACCAATAGCTGCCACAATCAGAAGTTCTAGCCAGATAGGTAACAGGGGTTCACCCGTTGCCAGCCCTAGGGCGACAATTTCTAACGTGAGAGGCAGTGCCGCTAAACCCGCCAAATGTATCCACAAAAATGGTTCAGACCAAAAAGAACGCATTAGGTTATCCTTTCTCTGTTGTCATTAGTCCTTAGTGATGAACCAAGGACTAATTACTTTTGACCTAAGTCGCTGATAGAGTCCGGCGCTTGCTCACCATCTTATAGGTTTCGATGATGTCACCTTCAGTCCAATCATTGAATCTATCAACACGAATACCGCATTCAAATCCGGCATTGACCTCTTTGACATCATCCTTCATCCGCTTCAGCGAATCAAGCACCCCTTCGTAGATCATTTGACCCCGACGTTGCACTCGGATCTTGCAGTTGCGCACTGCTTTGCCTGACTGCACGTAGCAACCTGCCACCGCACCACGACCGACGGGGAAGACAGCTCGGACTTCCACTTGACCTAAGGGTTCTTCCACCAATTCTGGCTCCAGTAACCCTTCCATCGCCGCTTGAATGTCATCCAAGAGATTATAGATGATGTTGTATTCGCGCACATCAACACTCTCTTGTTCAGCAGCCGAGCGAGCGCCGTGAGCCAAAGTGGTATTAAAGCCAATGATTACCGCACCACTAGCCGCCGCTAAGTCAACATCGGTTTCGGTGACTTCTCCAGCCGTCGCTAATAGGACTCGGATTTGAACTTCATTTTGGGGTAACTGTTTGAGTGAACCCAGAATGGCTTCAACCGAACCTTGTACATCTGCCTTCAGGATCAAGTTGAGTTCTTTGAGTTCCCCTTCTTGAGCTTTGGCAGAGAGGCTATTCAGGCTGACTCGACGGGACGACATCACCTGTTGCAGACGAGATTCTCGCTGTTCTTGGCTTCTCGTATCCGCAACGGCGCGAGCTTCTTTTTCTTGTTCAAAGACGTCAAACTCATCACCAGCAGCCGGGACATCGCTTAAACCCAATACCTCTACGGCAAAGGAGGGTGCTGCCTCGTCTACTCGTTTGCCTCGGTCATCGGTCATGGCTCGTACTTTACCGAAGACCGATCCCGCAACCAAGGTATCACCCACCCGCAGCGTGCCATTTTGCACTAACAATGTGGCAACTGGACCTCTGGATTTATCCAGGTTGGCTTCAATGACCGTGCCTTTGGCTAATCGGGTGGGGTTAGCGGAGAGTTCTTCAATGTCAGAAACGAGTAGGATCATTTCCAGGAGCGTATCCAAGTTTTCTTTTTGGATTGCACTCACGGGCACCATGATCGTGTCACCGCCCCATTCTTCTGGGACTAATCCATGTTCCATTAACTCCTGCTTCACTCGGTCAGGTTGAGCCCCTTCCTTGTCGATTTTGTTAACGGCAACCACAATCGGCACCTCTGCGGCTTTAGCATGGCTGATCGCTTCTCGGGTTTGCGGTTGCACCCCATCATCGGCGGCGACGACCAAAATGGCAATATCGGTCACTCGCGCTCCCCGTGCCCGCATTGCGGTAAAGGCTTCGTGACCTGGAGTATCCAGGAAGACCACCTGTTGGACTTTATCTTCATGCTCCACATCGACATGGTAAGCACCGATGTGCTGGGTAATTCCTCCCGCTTCGCCTTGTGCCACTTTGGTTTCGCGAATGGCATCCAGCAGCGTGGTTTTACCGTGATCGACGTGACCCATGATTGTGACTACGGGTGGACGCCGAACCAGGTATTCCAAGTCAGCCGCATCCAGCATTTCGGTCACTTTAGTGGCTTCCGATTCAGCTTCTTCTGTCTGAACATCAACGCCAAGTTCTTCGGCAACCATTTGAGCGGTGTGCAGATCCAGGGTTTGGGTAATATTCACTGCCAATCCCTTGAAGAATAGCTGCTTAATCACTTCTGTTTCGGCAAGGTTCAACTTATTCGCCAGTTCTCGAACGGTTAGCGAATCGTTTAGCACAATTTGCTCGGGACGTTCAGCGACTTCTTGCTTTTCACGACGGCGATCGCGACTTTCTGGTTTACTGCCGGTTTTAACTTCTGGCTTTTTCCTAACCTGACTGGCTGCCGTTGGTGGGGGAGTCTGTCCCGTTTGAGATTTAGGTTTAGGAGGACGAGCGACCGACATACTGACTGCCAAAGGAGTGTCAGCTTGTTGGTAGTCACCATCAAACTCTTCCTCATCCTCTTCGATCAGTTTAGGTCGCCGCTTGAGCTTAGCCGCTTTTCCGGGTTTAGCTCCTTCGCGATCTTCTTCTTCATCAATCCATTCTCGTTTCTTCGACTGACGTGGCGGCGTGGGTCGTTTGACTTTAAGATTTTTAAGTTCCGGTGGTTCCAGAAGGGTTTCTACGCCCTCATCGACCTCGTCCTGCTTCTGTTCTTGATCACCCGAATCGATAGCCGCCACTTCAGGACTCTCACCCGGACGAGTCGGTCGGGAGCGTTTGGGGGGAGATTGAAGTTTAGGAACAGGCTGAGCTGGAGGTTTCGGATGAGCTGGGGCGGGAGATTTAGCCGGAGTTTGCGGTTGAGGCTCACTCGTCGATTCAGACGGCTCAGAAAGCTTAGCCGTCTCGACAGGGGTCTCATCCGATCGTTCGCGCTTCAATTTCGGTCGTTCGACCTGGGTGGGTTGACTGGGTTTCGGTGACGCTGGTCGAACGGGGGGTTGGATAAGTTTGGGTTTTGCTTCCACTTCAGCTTTAGTATCGTTCTCCTGTGACCCTTGAGATGGAGTTGGTGTTTCTGTTTCTGTTTCTGACTCAGAATCGTCCTCCTGCAAATTCACTGGTGTCGTCGGTCGATTAAGCTGGGCGGGTGGACGCGGTGGATTCACAGTCGGCTTGACGGGGGGTTGAGAAGACTTTGACCCAGATTCTGATCCCTGGGAAGAGCTAAAACTGGAACGAGGCTTAGGTTTAACGCTCAAAATTTGCTGTTTGCGCTGATTATTATTGTTAGAGCGTCCATCTGCATGGTTAGCAGATGCTGAGGTTGTTTGGTCACGACCTTTGAGGCTAGTGATCCCCTCAGCATATTTTTCCGCCGCCGCTCTGATTCGCTCAGCTTCAGATTCTGTAATCGTGCTACTGTGACTTTTGACTGCAATATGAAGTCCTTCGCAAATATTCAAAATGTCCTTGTTGTCCAAATTCAATTCCCGTGATAATTCGTAAATTCTGACTTTGCCGTTGTTCATCCACTATTCCCCCGTCGTACATATTGTTACACCATAACTAAATGATTGAAAGCGTGCGTGGTCATTGGTTTCCGTGCCGGATTGGCTTAAATCAATAAGGTGTCTTTAAGAGTCTACTCGATAACTCACCAATAACTCATGTTACACAGGCGATCATTGATTGACTGTAAGCCAGTTGGATATCTCTACACTCTTAATCAGAGCCTGGATAGTTAACTTACACAAATCTTAACAAAACTAGATAGATTTTCTAGATCCCTAGATCCTCAGTCTCTTCCTCAGGTAGGAGTTGTTAACTTGATCAGGGTCAGACTCACCTCCGAACACCATTAGTAATGGTACTCCTTTACCATCCTAGCGATTGCTTAGGTTCATTGAGAGCCTTGCTGGAGTTTTTTGGATGCTATGCTCAATCGCTGCGGCGTTGGATGCTCCAGGGACAAGGTTCTAAACGTTGCCATAATCGTTGATAAATTTCGTCGGGAACCGATGCCCTCAGCGCTCGTCCCAATCGATTTTTTTTCTGAGCCGCTGCCAGACAACTCGCTTGAGGACAGATATAAGCCGAACGTCCCATGCCCTGATCTAATTTTACCTGTCGCGATGGATGGATTCGCACAACTCGCCATAATGCTTGTTTTTGAGCCACCCGGCGACAACTTAGGCAACGTCGGTAATTGGGTTCCATAAGATTCGGACAATGATTTTGGTGCAATTGCAGCAGGGTACATTTAGCCGACTGGACACCGACGCCAGAATACGATTTTCCGGGATCTACTCCGACAGTAATCGGTTGCACTACTTCCGCCGTGCTTGAAGCAAGTTGGACATAGTAAATGCCTAGATCTGACCATTTCCCGACAGCTTTGCCCTCTTTTATCCACCGTCTAGCCCTGGATGGTTTAGTGGGCATCAGTGGCTTTCCTTCTTTACTGATTACTGGGACACGATTCATAGAGATAATCCACTCGTGTAAATGTTTACGTCTCTTAAGGCATAATCCGCGTCTTCACGAAGTAAGGCGCGGTTCATGAACGCCCTTAAGGAATCTACCACCTTACTTTGATCCTCCTAAGATTAGGACAAAATATCCTCCTCTTCCTCGTCTTCAGCAAATTCTTCCTCATCTTCAGCAAATTCTTCCTCGTCTTCAGCAAATTCCTCCTTGTCTTCAGCAAATTCCTCCTCGGCTAAGGATTGAGGATTTGTCACCTTTGCCTCTAACTCGGCTGGTGAGGAAGTTTCTCTCTCTAGTTGCTCCTCATCCTCTTCTTCATCAGCGAGTTCGGCTTCCCTCTGTGCGATCGCGGCTTGTAACTCCTGCATTTTCTGGTGTTCAGCTTCGTAGTCGTACTTGGCGATATCTTTAATATCAATCTTCCAACCTGTGAGACGAGCTGCTAGGCGAACATTCTGTCCCTCTTTGCCAATAGCTAAACTTAGCTGATCTTCCGCGACCAAAATGTGAGCCTGACGCCCTTCTGGATTCACCAATAAGACTTCCTCTACTCGTGCGGGACTCAGTGCATTAGCTATATAGGTAGCGGGATCAGGCGACCAGCGAATCACATCTATTTTTTCGCCACGCAATTCATTGACGACCACTTGAATGCGCGATCCCCTAGCGCCGATACAAGCCCCAACGGGATCAACATCCCGCTCTAGGGTATCCACGGCAATTTTAGTCCGAGGTCCGACATGACGCGAAGGTGGATTAGCTTCTCGCGCCACCGCCACGATTCGCACGACTTCATCTTCGATTTCTGGGACTTCATTGGCAAACAGATAGACCACTAAACCAGCCGAAGCTCGCGAAACCACAAGCTGGGGTCCACGGTGAGGACCTTCACGCACTTTTTTGAGAAAAACCTTAAAGGTACTACCAATGCGATAGGTATCGTTGGGTAATTGTTCGCGCTTGGGCAGTTCGGCTTCCACTTCCGGCTGACCAAAGCTGCTGCTAATCGCCATGATCACCGATTGCCGCTCAAATCGTAGCACTCTGGCTTGGAGAACCGTTCCTTCTAACTCTTCAAATTCTTCTTGGATCAACTTGCGCTGTTGATCTCGTAGTTTTTGGGAGAGTACCTGCTTGGTTTGAATGGCAGCCATTCGACCAAAATCACGTTGATCTGGGGTAACATCCAGAACCACCGAGTCACCTAATTGTGCCTCTGATGCCACTTCTTGAACTTCTTTGAGGGAAATATGATGATCGGTGTTGCCAACTTCCTCAACAATGGTTTTGGTACAAAGAATGCGGAATCCTTCTTCTTCGATATCTAAATCGACTTCAAAGTTGTTAAAATACTCATCATCAAAATGAGGTCGCTCCATGCGTTGCGCTCGACGATAGCGCTCATAGCCTTTGATCAGTGCTTCTCTCAGTGCCTGTTGGACGGCTGATTTGGGTAAATTATGGCTTTGAGAGATCTCTTCGATCATCTTTTTTAATCCTGGCAGATTAACGATAGACATAGGCAAATCTCCATAAACTGTTTATTAGGGGTCGTGAACAACAGAACCCATGCTCAACAATGACTAAATTCCATAAGATCTAAACAGGTTTAACCCTGCTCATCGAACAGTACTTTAGTCACTTGATCGCGAGGAATGGCGATCGCCCGTCCTTTTTGGTTGATATATACACGGGTATCATCCCGGCGAATTAATTTCCCTCGCCATTCTTTATGTCCTTGGTCAGGTTCAGCGGTGTTAACCACCACGGAAAATCCTTTAAATGCGATGAAGTCTCGGTCTGTCGTTAGCTCTTGCGAGATCCCAGGACTAGAAATTTCCAAAACATAAGCATCTGGAATCAGATCCACGGCATCTAATTCAGCTTCTAAAGCCCGACTCATGCGTTCACAGTCATCTAAACCCGTATCGCCGTCGCGGTTGCGGATATCTACCCGAAGTACAGGGGGACGTCTGTTCGTGTGAAACACCGCCCCAACGAACTCCAATCCCAATTTTTCGGCTACTGGGGTTGCCAAATCGATTAGTTGTGGAATCAGGGGATGAGTCATAGAAAAACTTCAACAAAAAAAGTGGGTTCAACCCACCTCCAGGTAAAATTTCTGCCAAGAAGCCTAGAGCGTCGGTTAAGTATTCCTAGAAACCGGGTTTCTCGTCAGGATGACAACGCAATATCAACCTTTCACCCAAAGAAACCCGGTTTCTTGACCGATGTCCTAGCAATAATTAACACAATCTATACCCTGCTTGTGTACTTGGGAGCAGTTTTATAGCTCCCCCAGACGCCGACATCAGGATAGATTGACTTCCGTTGCTATGTTCGAGTTTAGCGCAATCTTTGCACGTTGTGGGATCGGGTTACCACAAGCAAAGGGGGATGACGGTGGAGTGTTGACCCTTCACTTCGGCAAGAGGGCATGGCGCGTGAGTTAACCCTCTATCTCCCCTATCTCCCCTATCTCCCTCATCTCCCTCAACTACACCTGTCGCTTTTGCCGAATTGCCCGAGTTTGGTCTAGAATGTCTTCTAAGTCCTCTTGGGACAAACGTTCGACGTAATTAACTTTGACTTCCTCTAAGAAGGCGTTGAGCAAGTATTGAATTTCATCTAAGGTTTTCTGGGTCTGCATTTGAGAGCCATAAGCTTCGCCCAGATGACGAATTAACCGTTGCAGAATTTGATCCCCAACTGGATCATCTGCGATCGCACTCTCTAATCCATCGTAAAGCGCTTGGGTGATTTGTTGCACCAGTCGCTCGGTTAACTGATTGCGAATGCTTTCTACACCGGGTACTCTCTCTAGTCCCTGATACGCTTGAGACTGATTCAAAATTTTGTCCACGTTATACTTTAGCAAGTCTTCTACATCGGAACGGATGGCGGGAAGCACTTGATTCACTGTCATCTGCACCATGATCTTAGTCAGTGCTGCGACTTCGTCGGTTTCGTTGAGATCGATGTAGGGGCGAACTTCCCGTTGCTGAAGAAAATTGGCTATCTCCCCTTGGCGAATGGACGATTGGAGTTCGTTAATAATCTGAATCACTACCACTTGGGTCATATCGCCAGCGATTTCAGCGACAAATCCTTGACGCGCTTGTTTCTGAATCGCACTCATATCGATTAACTTCGCTTGATCCAGTCTAATTGTCACTGGGATGATTCGCAGCCAGCGCCAGAGGGGAATCAACAAAAAGATGTCATACCAACGCCATAACATCGCATCGAGCCAACTGACCCCAGTGCGGTGGTGACTGATTAACCAAGTACGACCCAAGAAATCTGTTAAAAAGATTAGGAAAAACGGGAAGTCAATGAGGAGTCCAAAGTAATCTACAAAATCACCTGTTTCTCCAATGGGACGGTAGTAGTTGGCTTCAATTAGCGGACGAATTTCTTCATTGAAAAATTCGAGTTCATTCTGGGGGTCTTTAGCGGTGAAGTTTGCTTGACTCCAAAATTCTCTAAAGGCTTCTTTGGCAGAATCCTCGTCATTGTCAATATGCTCCCGCATCTTATTTTTTATTTTTTCCAAATCTCCCGTTTTATTGGCAAGTTGGAAAGGGTTTGTATCAATCATGTCTAGGCTGCGTTGGCGCAGATTTTCCAAAATTTGGGTAACTTCAGGAGATTGTAAGCTCCTCAGTTTTGTTCTGAGATTGGTTGCATCAATCTCCGCTTCCAATGCATTAACCTTATCCAAATATTGTTCGGTGTCTCGATATGGTTGAATCCCCTTGATTGGGTCATACCACTGGGTAATCGGCGGTAGGGGAACCTCTAAGGGCAAACCGGGAAAACTCCATGGACCGATTTCAAAACTCAATAATTGGACTTCCCCATGTAGCCAAAAATCTCTTAGAGGTAGGTAGGTTAAGTCAAACAAAACCAATAGGTAATTCAGCGAAGCCACAAGTGCAACCGCTCGTTCCCACAAAAGGGCGAGACGAAATTTACGCTTACTTTTGCTTGGGGTCAATCGTTGGATGGATGACATATTTTTTAGGACTAGACCAGCACCAAGTTTAGATATAACTACTTATAGCCAAACTTGGACTGATCAGAAGGGATTCACGTTGAGTGCTAACTAGAACTATCAATCCTATGGGTGATAGGGTTTTCTGTCAAACTAGGTTAGTTAGCTTGGCGGTTGCTATAACTATGGAAAGACACGGCCAGGGTGGGTCATGGGGGCGCTGGGACTGTTGTAGATATCCCATTCCTCAATCCCCCGATCGCGTAGAATGGTTTCGGCTTGTTGAATTTGCTCATCTGTTCCTTGAACCAAAAGTGACATACTCCTACACTAACCTGAGTACAGGTATAGTGTAGGCTTCTCAACCAATCCGGCTATTGCGTAGGAGACGTTGAGCTTTAAGAACGGGATGCCCCTCCGCTCTATTTTTTATGTTGATAGCTGCGTTATGATCA